>JAFSWV010000163.1 GCA_017444325.1 bacterium
CAATGGAGAAAAACATGAAAAACATCTATGGCGCTCTTTGCTGCGGCCTGGCGCTCCTAGCCTTCGGCTGCGCCACAGCCCCTGAAAGCGAAGCTCCGGCCCCCGCCGAAGCTCCTGAGACCCCGGAGGTCCAGGAAGTGCAGGAGGTCCAGGCGGCCCCCTCTTCCAAAGCCAGCGTAACTACAAAGTTCTTTGCCAAGAACAAACTCGGCCAGACCGTCATGCAGTACACCCTTAAAGGCGCCGGCGGCGTGGTCATGGATGTCATAAACTACGGCGGCAAAGTCGTCCGCCTCTATCTGCCCGACAAGAACGGCGAATCCAAGGACTGCACCCTGGGCTTCAACGATGTCGCCGGCTACGAGACTGTGGATCCCTATTTCGGCTCCATCATCGGCCGCTACGGCAACCGCATCGCCAACGGTCTCTTCGTCATTGACGGCGTCACCTACCGTCTGCCCACCAACAACGAGCCCGGCGGCATTCCCTGCTGCCTGCACGGCGGCGCGGCTGGCTGGGACACCAAGATCTGGGACGCTGTGCCTTTCCAGAACGGCGACACTGTCGGCGTAGTCTTCACCACCACGAGCCCCGACGGCGACCAGGGCTTCCCTGGCAAAGTCGAAGCCAAGGTCACCTACACTTTGACTCCGGAAAACGTCTGGAGGATCGAGTATGAGGCCGTCCCCGACAAGAAGACCCCGATCAACCTCACCCAGCACGTTTACTTCAACTTCAACGGCGAAGCGGAAGGGACGATCCTCGATCATGAGCTGACGCTCTGCGCGGACAAGATGACCCCGGTGGACGCCGGCCTCATCCCGACCGGCGAGATCACTCCGGTCGCCGGCACGCCGTTTGACTTTACGACTCCGCACAAGATCGGCGAAAGAGTTGACACCAAAGGCGACAAGCAGCTTGAATACGGCAACGGCTACGATCACAACTTCGTCCTGACCAATCCTTCCCAGAACGGCGAACTGGCTCAGGCCGCGGCCCTCTACGATGCGAAATCCGGCCGCTACATGGAAGTCTGGACGACCGAACCGGGCATTCAGTTCTATTGCGGCAACTTCCTGACCGACAAGATGGTCGGCAAACAGGGCAAAGCCTATCAGTTCAGAGGCGGCCTGGCTCTCGAGACTCAGCATTATCCTGATTCTCCCAACCAGCCGAACTTCCCCACCACCATTGTTCAGCCCGGTCAGGTTTACAAGACCACGACCGAATATCGCTTCGGCACCAAGTAAGGAGCAAAAATGGGTATTTTTGACATTGTGATATTCTTCGCGTTCATCGCCTGCGTGATGGTCGTCAGCCTTTGGAAAAGCGGCGGCGAAGCGGGCAAGAGCGCTGACGATTACTTCCTGGCCGGACGCGGCCTCTCCTGGTGGCTCATCGGCTTCTCGCTGATCGCCGCCAATATCTCCGCCGAACAGTTCGTCGGCATGTCCGGACAGGGCGCCGGCGCGGAAGGCCTCTCCTGCGCCTCCTGGGAATGGATCGCCGCCATCGCGCTGGTCGTCGTGGCTTTCGCGCTGCTGCCCTATTTCCTTAGGTCCGGCATCACCACCATCCCGGAATTCCTCGAGATCCGCTACAACCACTGGGCCCGCGCTTTCATGACCGTCTCCATGATGGGCATTCTGATCGTGGCCTCCCTTATTGGCGTCACCTACGCCGGCAGCCTGGTCATGCAGCAGCTCTTCCAGCACCTCGGCTGGAACCTGCCCTTCTGGTCATGCTGTCTGATCATGGGATCCTTGGCAGGCGTTTACGTAATGGTGGGCGGCCTCAAGGCTTGCGCCTGGGCTGACCTGCTGCAGGGCTCCGCTCTTATCGTGGGCGGCGCCGTTATCGCCTACTTCGCCATGAAGGCTCTGGGCAGCGCTGCTCCCGAGACTCTGACTGGCGCCAAGGATGCGGTGACCTCCGCTTCCGCCGGCGCGATCGAGCGTTTCAGGGAACTCAACGAAGCCAAGCTTCACATGGGCAGAGAAGCCACTGATGCGGCCATGCCCTGGACGATCCTCATAATCGGCATCTGGATCCCGAACTTCTACTATTGGGGACTCAACCAGTACATCACCCAGCGCATTCTGGGCTCCGGCTCTCTGGCCGAAGGTCAGAAAGGCATTGTGCTGGCGGCATTCCTGAAGCTGATCATTCCGTTTGTGATCGTCATCCCCGGCATCATCGCCTTCAACCTCTTCGCCAAAGATCTGGCGGCGAAACCCGATGAAGCCCTGGGCCTCCTCATCACCAGGCTCATCCCGCAGGGCGTCGGTCTTATGGGCTTTGTGCTGGCGGCTCTCTTGGGCGCCATCGTCTCCTCGCTGGCGGCCGTTTTGAACGCGACCAGCACACTCTTCACGATGGACATCTATCAGCGCTATATGCGCCCCTCTGCCTCCCAGAAAGAGATCGTGCTGTTCGGTCGTCTGACCATCGTCGTCCTTCTGGTCATCGGCATCGTGGTCGCCTCCTTCCTGAACGCGCAGTCCATCTTCGCCTACATCCAGAAGATGCAGCTGTACGTCTCCCCGGGCATCGTGGCCGTCTTTATCTTCGGTCTCGTGAACCGCAGGGGCGCCCGCTGGATCGGCGCTTTGGCGCTGCTCCTCTCCCCGATCATCTACTACCTCCTCTCCACCTACGGCTGGAGCCTCCTGCCGGGAGCCGCCTCCTTCGTTCCTGAAGTCTGCGGCTGCGTGGTCAAGGAAGGCGTGGTGCAGCCCATGCACTACCTCTGGGCCGCTTCCTACAACCTGATCATCACGCTCGTCATCATGTTCGTCTTGGGCGCCATCTTCAAGATGGAAGAGCCCATTTCCTTCGAGTCCAGCACCAAGCTTGACATGAAGCCCTCCACGGCCGCCCTCGTTTTCGGCGTCATCGTGGTCGTGCTGACCGTCGCGCTCTACGTTTACTTCTGGTAAGCATTCCGCGCTGCGCGCGCTGGCGAAAAAAGCCTTTCCTGCTAAACCGGGGAAGGCTTTTTCCTTTCTTCGTTCGACCAAAAATGATACAATGGATCATATGAAAAACATTATTGCCACTGCTATTTTTATGATCTGGGCGTGCGTGTCGTTTGCCCAGGCGCCAAAAAACGTTATCCTTTTCATCGGCGACGGCATGAGCGTGCCGCAACGAATGATCGCCGAGGAATTCTCCCGCAAAACCGGCAACGGTCCTTTGGCGATGAACGCGCTTCCGTATTCGGCTATGACCCGTTCGTGTTCGGCGGACTCCCTCGTCACCGACTCCGCCGCCGCGGCCACGGCCATCGCGTGCGGCGAGAAGACGAACAATCATTACTCGGGCGTTGATCCCGACGGCAAGCCGGTCTATTCTTGCGCTCTGTCCGCCAAGAAGGCCGGAAAAACGGTCGGCATCTGCTCCACAGTGACGATCACGCACGCGACGCCGGCGGGCTTCTACGCCCATCGCAAGAACCGCGGCGACTCTTACGGAATTTCCATAGACCTCGTAAACTCCGGTTTTGATTTCTTCGCGGGCGGCGGGCTTGACGTGCATACTGGCAGCTCGACGAACCATGCCGAATATGCCGCCTGCGGCGACGCCTACGAATACGCCTGGAAGAACGGCTACAAGAAAATCTCGACGCGGGATGAGTTTATGGCCCTCAAGCCTGGTTGCGGCAAGATCCTCACCAAATTTACGAACGGACCGCTCGAGACGGCTATTGACGCAACGCCTGAACTTAATCAGCCGACGGTAGCGGAATTGACTGCAAAGGCCATCGAGACGCTGGACAACGAATCGGGCTTCTTCCTGATGGTTGAAGGCGGACGCATCGACTGGGCCGGCCACGCCAACGACGCGGGAACTAATCTCCGCGACGTGCTGGCGCTTGACGAGGCCGTTAAGGTGGCGCTCGATTTCCAGAAGAAAGAGCCCGACACGCTCATTATCGTCACGGGCGACCATGAGACGGGCGGAATGACGATGGGCTTTGCGGAAACGGGTTATGCCCTCTACATGGAACGCCTCGCCTATCAGACGATGAGCATCGGCCGTTTTGAGCATCTGTCCTCCCAGCAATTCAAGAAAAATCCCGATCTGACCTTCGAAGACATGAAGCCGCTTTTGCGCCAGGCGTTCGGTTTTTGTTTCCCCGGGGACGAGGGGCCTTTGAAAAACGAGTCGATGCTTCTGAGTAAAGAGGAGCTTGATAAATTAGTGGAGGCGTTCGCTCACGACGCCGAATACCAAAAGTATAAAAACGGCGGAAACCCGGACTTCAAGGGCGAGCAGTACTATCTCTTGGGCGACACCTGCCGGATCGTGCTGAGTCACAAGTGCGGCATCGGCTGGACCTCGGGGGCACACACCGCGATGCCCGTGCTGACCACCGCGATCGGACCTTGCGCCGACCAGTTCACAGGCTTTATAGAAAACACCGACATATCGAAAAAGATCAAGGCCTTCTACCAGTAAGAAGATTATCTGGCAGTCGGCCGATTGCAACTGACAGATGGCGGCCAAAAAGACACTTCCTCTCCTTATCCTTATATTGGCTTGCGCGGGGCTTCTGTTTCTGCCGGGGCCAAGACGGCTCGCCTGTGACAACGGAAAGACCGTGTGCGCCGAAGTTATTGAGACGGATGACTCAGGCCTTGCGCTTCACGGCTTGGTCGAGTTCGGCACCCAGCGGCTCAAAGTGCGTTTGCCAAATGGTCGCGTTCTCCCGGCGGCCAACGAACTCAGAGCGCAGCTGGAGCTTGACAAAAAATTCGCGCCCGGTGACACGGCGCTTGTCGTAATCCCCAAAGAGATCAGGGAGGGAGATCTTCTCGTCGCTCGCGACCATTGGCGTATGGGATGGGGCTTCGGCCTTTTCGCGGCCTTCTGCTTGCTTCTTTTTGCTTTCGGGGGATGGACAGGGGCTAAAGCGCTCTTCAGTTTCGTCTTCAGCTGCTTGGCCGTCTGGAAGATACTGATTCCCTTATCTCTGTCGGGATGGCATGCCTCAACGGTCTCTTTTCTGACGGTTGCCGTGCTGACGGGAGTCATCATGTACCTCGTCGCAGGCTGGACCAAAAAAGGGCTCGCGGCTTTTTCCGGTGCGATGCTCGGCGTCGTTTCCTCGCTTCTGCTCGCGCATCTTGCGGGTCGCTTGATGCACATCAACGGTGCGACCATGCCGTATGTTCAGCAGCTGCTATATTCGGGTTTTTCTTTTCTCAATTTGCAGGACGTCTTCATCGGCTCCATTGTGCTTGCTTCTTCCGGCGCGGTGATGGATCTCGCGATGGATATTGCGGCCGGCATCGCGGAGGTGAAGCGTCACAATCCGTCGCTGGGATTCTGGGAACTCTTTATGTCGGGCATCCGCATAGGCCGCGCCGTTGTCGGCACGATGACGACGACGCTTCTGCTGGCGTATTCGGGCGGATACATCACGCTTCTTATGGTCTTTGCGGCGCAAGGCACGCATCCTTTGGATTTTCTCAACTCGACGCTCGTCTCGGCGGAATTAGTCAAAACGCTCGTCGGCAGTTTTGGATTGGTTTTGGTGGCACCGTTTACCGCGCTCGTTGGCGCATGGATAATGCGCGCTCGTTCCCCGCTCGCTTGATTCGAGCCTTTCGGCGCGTAAGGATCAAAAAAAGCCTGATGGCTTTTTTTTGTTGCGGATCGGCGCGCCGCGCAAAGGGCACACACCCCTCGCTCACGGACTACGCGTGCATGGCCTTGATCTGCGTCCTCCGTGAGGAATGCTTAGGGGTATTTGCCCTTTGCGCTTGCGCGCGTGGAAACAAACATTAACGACGAAGAACAAGCGAATTTGGTATGATATAAGAATGATTAAAGTTAAATACATCACTGTGAGCAGAGGTTTTCGCTTTTCGGCGGCGCATCGGCTGTTCAAGGAAGAGCTGAGCGCTGAGGAGAATGAGAAGCTGTTCGGCAAGTGCTCCAGACTGCACGGGCATGACTATGTCATGAAGGTGTCCGTCAGAGCGCTTGGCGAAGGCGGCGACATGGTGGTGAACGTTTCGACTTTGGGCGAGGTGGTGGAAAAAGAGGTCATCTCTCTTATCGATCACAAGAACTTGAACACCGACGTGCCGTTCCTTACCGGCGTTCTGCCGACGATGGAGAACATCGCGAAAAAAATAGCGGAAAAGCTGGAGGAGCCCCTGCAAGGGATCGGCGCGGAATTATACGAATTAACTTTGGCTGAAAGCGAAAAGAACAGCGTGACGCTTCACTTTGTATGAAAGAATATTCCCCTGAAGAAATAAAAGAGATGCTGAGATCGGCTGACGATCTTGACATTTACCGCGAGCTTATCACAAGAATGGGCGACGATCCGACACGGGAAGGTCTTATAAAGACCCCGCAGCGGATCAGGGATTCCCGCGGTTTTCTGATGTCCGGCTACAACATGGACGCGGAGACGATCCTGAACGGCGCCATCTTCGAAGACCCCTGCGACGAGATGGTCTTGGTCAGGGACATCAGCTTCTATTCTATGTGCGAACACCATATGCTGCCCTTCTTCGGCAAGATCCACGTGGCTTATCTTCCCAAGGGCCGCATCGTAGGCTTGAGCAAGATTCCGAGAATAATCGAGATGTTCGCCAGAAGGCTGCAGATCCAGGAGAGATTGACTTCCCAGATCGCCAAATGCCTGATGGAAAACTTAAAGCCCTACGGCGTAGGCGTCGTTTGCGAAGCGAACCATCTCTGCATGGCTATGCGCGGCGTGCAGAAGAGCGACTCTTTCACCACCACTTCCGCCATGGAGGGGACTTTCAAGACGGACGGCAGGACGCGCCACGAATTTTTGAAACTTATCTCCATGCCTTCCTTGCACCGTTGATGACCATGAGATCCAGTATTTGTCTGCTTTTGCTTTTGTGCGCGGTCTTTGCGTTCGCGGAGGAGAAAGCGTCCGTGACGGTCGCCAATCCAAGTGCCAGCAAAGTCGTGCTCGATCCCACTGCCAGCGAGGACGCCAAAGCGATAGTGGACAACGCCCGCACGGCCGCGGCGCCGCAGGCTGCCTTGGAGAGCGGAACGAACGCCGTGGCCAAGACGGAAGAATTGGTGCCTCCGAAAGCGGCCGCCGCGGTCGCGAAGGAAACAGTTGTTGAGCAGACCGAGCAGGCGAGCTCGGTGAACGCGGCGATGGACATTGCCGTCTGGCAGAAGACCTATCTTGAATCCGAGACGCAGTGCGTTTGGAAAGCCGAGAGCGACACGATCGTTCCGGGATTGCTTTCCTCCGTGCAGGCCAACGTTACTGTCACATTCGGACCGAAGGATTATCTCTGCCTGGATTACGAAGGAGAAAACGCTTTCCGCGCGACCTGCTCCAATTCGCTTGTGAGCGTGTTTTTCCCCGGCAGCGAAATAAGCGACAAGAGAATAGCCGGGCCTTTCGAGTATGCCTGGGATGATTTTCTCGGCATTCCCATCCAGGGATCTTTGACGAATTACTACACCGGCGTTTTCCAGGACGGGGAACTGTTCCGCTACGACTTTGTTTTGCTGCCGGAAGCGCAGCTTAAGTTCAGGAAGCGCTACAACGATTATTCCCATGTGGCGATCCGCCGCCACGTCTGGTTCGACAAGACGAAGCAGCGCATCGTGAAGACCTACCGCCGGACCCTGAACGGATCGGAAACGACTTTTATTTTCAAAGTTGAAGAATAATTCTATTTTTGGGGGACGAATGAAATTTTATTGGAACGCCATTCTCGTTCTGACGCTGACTTTTTCTGTTTTGGAAGCTTTTTCCGTCGGCAATCTCGACCTTAAGGTGGCTGTGGTAACGCACAATCCCTGGATGACCAACGTTGCCGAGATCGCGAGGGGAAGAAGGCTGAACGCCACCTTCGGCTGGCCCTTGGGCTACAACATGGCCAAAGACCAGGCCAACTGGTGGTTCGAGGCTTCGCACGGCATGGTGAAAGTCACTTTCGTGACCAACGTGGTTTTGAACACCTGGCCCCGCTATGTCAGCGGAGACCGTTTCACGCCGCAATCGTATTACGACGCGCGCAGGAAAGGTATAAAGCCCGGCTTCAACACGGACTTCACTTTCGACTACATGTATTTCTACACCAACGAGTGCCCCTGGATAGTAGAGTACATCAACAAAGGGATAATCGATCAGGTCTGGCTTTACAGTCACCCAGACGGCGGCTGCTACGAGAGCAGACTGAACGGCTGGGGCGCCGATTACTGCAACTCCACAGGCTTGGGAACGCTCGATTCCGAAAAGGTCTTCATGATGTGCACGCCCAGCATGGAAAGGACGGATACGCCCATGGAGAATTTCGGCCACGCCGCGGAAAGTATGCTGCACACCAGGTGGGACTGCAGCTACATCAACTACCATCCCTGGCGCGACTACTCGAAGAAGAACGACTTCGTTCTCTTCAACATGAACTACGCCATCGACACCAACAACATCCAGGTCGGCACGGTGCACTACGCCCCCAACTCCACCAACGATTATCTTTGGGGCATGAAGAACTACGTGGACTGCTACGCCGACAACTGGTACAACTATCCCGATCTCTCGGGCCCCGCCCGCTCCATGAACTGCTCGGAATGGGGAGGCGGCGTCAACCACAAGCACAAGATCTGGTGGTTCAAGCATTTTCCGCAGAAAGTCGGCCTGCACAGAGGCCAGATGATGAACTGGCTGTGCGTTTACCTCAACCCCGCCAAAGCCGCGCATCCGATCGGCGTCGGGGAGACGATTGAACAGCAGGACGTGGACTTCGCGGGCTTTTTCCCCTTCTCGTTTGAGCTGCCGGAGGGCACCACCCAGGCGGTCGTCAAAGTAAAAACCGGCATTCCGGTGGAATTCGGCATTCGTAAGAAATACGTGCCCATGAACAGCCGCAACTACATGATCACGGGCCCCAACAACGCTTACGAGGAATGGACGTACCTTAGAGACACCGAGAAAGTCTGGACTCTGACGGAGGGCAATTGCTTCGGACAGGCGCTGACAGGGCGCTGGTACATCACCTTCGGCAAAGCCTACGACTATTCTCTTTCCCGCCCCTTCGACGACAACACCAACTACGTGGTCAGCGTGGAAGCCTGGCCGAAAGTCGTCGCTTCTGAGCCGATGGAGCTGGAAATTACCAAGCCTCTGGAGGGCGAACGTTTGGACGGCGCTTCCCAGATCCGCTGGGAAAGCCGCAATGTTCCCGCCGACGGTTTGTTGTCTTACAACCTCTCCTATACCACCAACGACTTCCTGGGGCCTTGGATCGAGATCAGCGAGGACTACGCTTTCGAACTCAAGTCACCCTACAATTGGAAGAACTTCCCCGCCGGCGTGAAATGTGACTGCGCCAGGCTGCGCCTGATAGCGAATGATCTCCACGGCAACGCCTGCACGAATTACTCCGGGCTTTTCGGGATCAGAATGGATCCTGTGCCGGAGCCGGCTTTGGCGCTCTTCCTTCTGGCGGTTTTTGGTATA
>JAFSWV010000164.1 GCA_017444325.1 bacterium
CAGATGGCTCTGAACGCCATATGCATGAGCCGCATTGCCACTGCCATCGATCTTCCCGAAGACGCCAAATCATTCAAGGAACGCCACGCCGCTCTGAAGAAAGCCATCAACGAGCTCTGCTACGACGAGGAGAGGGGCTTCTACTTTGACTGCTACAAAGGCAAAGTCGTTCCGCGCTATCACGTCGGCGGCCTGTGGCCCTTGATCGCGGAAGTAGTCCCGCCCGAGCGTTTGCCGAAAGTCATCCGCGTGCTTAAGGACGAAAAGATCTTCAACCGTCCGGTGCCTTTCCCGAGTCTGCCGCCCTGCGAAACGCCCTACGAACCCGAGACGGGCTACTGGCTCGGCTCGAACTGGCCCTGCACGACTTACATGGCCCTGAGAGGCTTGAAAGCAGTTGGCGCCATAGAAGAGGCGAAGTATTTTGCCAAGCGTTATTACAACGCCGCGCTCAACCTTTTCCTGAAGACCGGAACGGTCTGGGAGAACATCTCTCCCGAGCAGTGCCTGGAACCGAAGAAGGCCGGCGCCGGCAGCGATTTCGCGGGCTGGGGCAATCTGACGCCTATTGCCGTTTACAAAGAATTCATCGAGGAATAACGCATGAGGAAATTTATCAAAGAATTTCGCGAAGGGGACAAAGTTGACGATTTTTTCGTGGTCCTGCAAAGGGAGAAAAGGGAAGCCAAGAACGGCAACCCCTATCTGAGCGTCGCTTTTTCCGACGCTTCCGGGACCATAGGCTCAACCGTGTTCGATGACGTTGAGCGTCTTTTTTCTGTGCTGGAGCCGAACTCGATCGCCAAGGTGACCGGCAGCGTCACGGCCAGAGACGGCAAAACGCAGCTGAAGATCTTCGACGCCCGTCCTGTCACGGAAAACGACGAAATTGATTTTTCCGCCCTGCGTCCGGTCTCTCCCTACGACGTTGAGGCGATGTACGCGGAACTGGAAAGCTACCGCACGAAAATAAAGGATCCTTTTGTCGCCAAGCTTCTGGCTTCTTTCTTTGAAGACGCTAAGTTCGTGAAGGAATTCAAAACGCACACGGCCGCCAAAGCCATGCATCACGCGGCCATCGGCGGGCTGCTCGAGCACACGCTGGGCGTTGTCAGATTGGCCGACTCTTTCAGCGATCTCTATCCGAAACTGGACCGCGACCTCATGATCGCGGGCGCCATGCTCCACGACATAGGAAAGATCTACGAGATGGGCGGCCTCATTGCGACGGAATACACGACCGCCGGGCGCCTCTTGGGCCACATCGTCATCGGCAGCGAACTCATTGGCAAGGCCTGCGACAAGATCGAAGGCTTCCCGGAAAGCACGAAGATCCAACTGCAGCACATTATCGTCAGTCATCACGGCAAAATGGAATTCGGCTCTCCCTGCCTTCCCCAGACGCCGGAAGCGATGGCGCTCTTCAGAGCCGACGAATTCGACTCCCACATCTTCCAGGCTTTCCGCGCCATCGGCGAGGAGAGCGAGCAGGCAGGCGACTTCACCTCCCGAGTGAAAGGCCTTGACACCGCGCTCTTCAAGACGGAGGCGGCCAAGGACGGCGTTTACTCCATGGCCTTCCCGGAAGGCGGAAAAGTAATGGAGCCCGCCCCGGAAGAACCGGAAGCCCAAGTTTCCGCCCCAACGCAGGACGACCTTTTCAAATAATGAGAATAGCGGTTGCAATCTCTGGCGGCGTGGACTCCGCGGTCACCGCCCAATTACTCAGCAAGGACGGCCATGAGGTCGTCCTCTGCCACTTTTTGATGAGCGACGCGGGAGAAAAAAGCGCCCTTGACGCCAAGCGCGTGGCCGAGCATCTAAAATTGCCGTTTTTCCTCCTGGACCTTAGGAGCGAATTCGAAAGCTGCGTGGTCCAGCCTTTCATAAAAGAATATCTGCTCGCCCATACGCCGAACCCCTGCGTTCACTGCAACCCGAATTTCAAGTTCAAAAATCTTATTGCTTTCGCCGACAGGGAGCATTGTGAAAAAGTCGCCACCGGCCATTACGCCGTCGTCAAAGACGGCCGGCTCTTCCAGGCGAAGAACCAGAAAAAAGACCAGTCTTATTTTCTTTCCCGTTTGAGCGTTGAACAGCTGAAAAGGATCGTCTTCCCCTTGGGCGAATATACAAAGGAAGAAGTGAGGAAACTGGCCGCTGAATGGAGTATTCCCGTGGCTGCTAAACACGACAGCCAGGAGATCTGCTTCATTCCCAACGACGACTACGAAGCTTTCCTGAGAGCAAGGGCGCCGGAATCTTTCATCCCCGGCGAGATCCTGGACACGGAAGGCAACAAGTGCGGCACGCACGTCGGCCTTCCTTCCTACACCATAGGGCAGAGGAAAAAGATCGGCGCCCACTGCGTCAGAAAATACGTCGTCAGGATCGACAAGGAAAACAACCGCGTCATAATTGGCGGCAACGAGGATCTGGAGCAGAAAACTGTTATGCTAACCGACACGCGCTGGCTAATTAAGCCCGCCTCCGAGACCTTCGAGGCCGAGGCCAAGATCCGCTCCGTCTCCGCTCCCAAAAAGTGCCTTGTCAAAGTCCTTCCGGACGGCCGGACAGAGCTTGAATTCGCCCTTCCAGAGCGGGCCGCGGCCGCTGGTCAGGCGGGCGTAATCTACCTTTCCGGCGAAGTTCTGGGAGCAGGTATCATAACGATCTGATTTTTGCTAAAATAATAATTCTCCAAACTAGTAGAATTTTATTTTGCAAAAATGAGTTCCTTAAAGAAACTTAGAGAAAAATACCTCGCGGGCGAAAAACTGGTCTTCCTGACCGGTTACGACGCTTTGATGTCATCCATTCTGGCGGAAGCGGGAGTTGACTTCATTCTGGTCGGCGATTCGCTTTCCAACGTTATCGCCGGCTATGACAACACGCTGCCCATCACGATGGAGCAGATGCTCTGGCACACGCAGATGACTGTGCGCGGCGCTAAGGGCGTTCCCGTTGTCGCCGACATGCCTTTCATGTCTTACGAAGTCAGCATCGAGCAGGCGCTCATCAACGCCGGCCGCTTCATCAAGGAAGGCGGCGCCACGGCTGTTAAGCTGGAAGGCGGAACGGCTGTCGAGCCTGTTATCAAAGCTTTGGTGAACGCCCATATCCCGGTCTGCGGACACGTGGGCCTTCAGCCGCAGTCCGTTCTGACGCTGGGCGGTTATTCCGTCCAGGGAAAGAGCGGTTCCGACGCGGAAAGGATCAAGACTGATGCTCTGGCTGTCCAGAAAGCCGGCGCCTTCGCCGTCGTTCTGGAGATGATCCCTTCCAAGCTCGCCGCTGAGATCACAGATATGCTTGATATCCCGACGATCGGCATCGGCGCGGGTCCCCGTTGCTCAGGCCAGGTACTGGTCACGCATGATCTTCTCGGTTTCAACGAAAGGAAGCTCAAGATCGCCAAACGTTACGCTGAAATGCGCGAAGTCGCTTTGTCCGCCCTCAAAAGTTATGTCAGCGATGTGAAGAAGGGGGCGACGCCTTCCGAGGAGAATGCTTTCTGATGAAAAAACTGGTCTTAGTCTTAATCATAATCATCTGCGGTGTTTCTTTCATGCTGGTCTCAGCCTGCCGGGATTCCGCTTCCAACCTTAAGAGCTCCCTGGACGAAGCCCAGAGGGCCATCAACCTCGGCGACTACGGCAGGGCCCAGCAGATCTACTACGAGCTGAAACAGAAGTTCCCCGAGGAGCAGAAGGTCAGGTTAGGCTTGGGATATTGCTATTTGAAGCAGAACCACGACGAGTACGCGGGCGGAGAATTCTCCAAAGTGCTTGCGCTAAGTCAGCAGACCAACGGCCTCGCCTGGCTGGGCCTCGGCGCTTATTACCAGCGCCTGAGGAAAGCTGAGGAAGCTCGGATCTGCCTTGAGAACGCCGTCTTCTGCATGCCCGACAGCAAGGAAGCGCTCTGCGATCTCGGCAACGCTTACTTCAAAGCGGGCAATTACGAAAAAGCCGCGGACACTTACATCAAGGCCATCAAAGCCGGCGACACCAGGGGCGAACTTTACGCCGTCATCGGCAACTGCTACAAGCGCGCCAAGAACTGGCGCGAAGCGGTGCGCTACTTGGAGAAGGCCGGTTCCGAGCTCCCGAAGAACAAGAAGATCCCGCTGCAGCTCGCCTACATCTACCGCGAGAATTTCGACGACCCCGTGAAGGCGGCCGACAGTTTCAGGAAATACGCGGAACTCGATCCCCAGGGCGCCAGGGCGCTTTATACGACTTTCAGGCTGCCTGAAAAGAATGTGGAGGAAGAGGAGCCCGAGAAACCGGAAGGCGCCGCATCCGTCACCATCGTTGACAAGCCCGATCCGCCCCCGGAAGAAGTCGATCCCAAGACCAAGGCCAAATCCGACGCCGACACTTTCGAGCACGACGGCAGGCTCTGCCGCCTTGAAGGCAAGATGAAGGAAGCCATCAGGAATTACGAGAAAGCGCTGAAGGCCGATCCGGCCCGAGGCTACCTCTACGGCGAGATAGGCGACATCTATTCCACCGAGTTTCAGGACGCCGAGCTCCTGAACGCCTTGAGAAGCTATCAGTCCTACGCCAGCTGGTGCCAGAAGGACAATGAAGCCTTCGCAGCCGCCACCCAGAAAGTCAAAGAGATCCAGGCCCGCTACAACCAGGCCGAGACCAAGCTGAGGCAGATGCGCGAAAAAGAAGAGGAAGCCAAGAAGCTTGCCCAAAAGGAAGAGGAAGAAAGGAAGCAGGCTCTCGAGAAAGACGTCGAGCAGAAGCTCTCCAAAGTCAAATCCTACGATCAGCTCTTGGCGGAAGGCACGATCTACATGAACCAGAGCAAATATGTCGAAGCCCGCGACGTCCTTCAGAAAGCGGTCGCGATGAACGAGGACGACTACCGGGCCTATTATCAGCTCGGGCTTAACGCCTTCACCCAGATCAGGGGCGGCGGCGACGAAAACATAAACAAAGCCAGGTGCGAAGAAGCCATCCAATACTTCGACGTCGTCATAGAAAAGAAAAGCGATTTCCCGAAGAGCTATGCGCTCAGGGGCGTGGCCTATGAGATGCTGGGGCAGAACGGAAAAGCGATGGAAGACTTCTCCTACTATCTGGAACTTGTTGACGAAAACGACAACTCCACCCTCACAAAGCAAGTTACCGCCCGCTATCAGAGACTGGCGGAGGCTCGCTAAGCATTAAAGAGGAACAAACATGCAAAAGAACACTCTACTTCTGTTAGCGCTTCTTTTAGGGCTTACCGCCTGTTTCAAAAAAGAGATCCCCGAGACTGACAAGGCCATGAACGCCGGCGACCTTCTCCTTTCCACCCAGCGCGACTATCAGGGCGCCAGGGAGCAATACGCCAAGGCTATCGCCATCGACCCCAATTATGACAAAGCCTACCTTGCCATGGCCCAGGCTTACGAGGAAGAGGACGATTACAAGAACGCCGCCAAATGGTACGACAAATTCGCGCAGGTGACCAAATCCGAGGATATGCGCCGCCAGGCCCTCGCCTGGAAGCAGGACGCCGAGCACAATTTGGATCTTTTCGCCAAATCCCAGAAGAAAGAAGAGAAGGCCTCCACCAAGAACGTCGAGGAGACCATAAAAGAAGAGCGCGAGAAAGCCGTAGCCGCCGCGGTCGCGGAGGCCAACGAAAAGAACGCCAAGCTTCTTGAGGAAAGCAAAGAGGAATCCAAGAAGCTCAAACGCGAGATAGGGGAACTAAAGGACCAGATAGCGCTTTTGAACGAACAGAAAGAAGGCCTTGAAAAACGCCTCATCGCTTTCAAGGACACCGACGACGTCGCGGCTCTTCTGAAGAACCTCGGCTCAGCGGAACTCGGCCCCGAACTGGCCCAGCAGGTCATAAAGCTCAAAAACGACAACAGCGGCCTCGCCACCAGAGTGAGAAGCCTCGACGAAGTGAACGCCAGGTTGAGAGAGGAGAACGCCTCGCTCAAATCCCGCCTCAAAAACGGCGAAGCCGGCAAAGCCCAGACGAAAGAACTCGAACTGCTGAGAAGCAAATACGCGGAACTGGCGACCGCCAAAGCCGCGACCGAAGCCCAGCTTCAGGCCCTGAGATCTGAGACCGCCCAGGCCCTTTCCGAAGCCAAGACTTCCCAGGACAGCGCCGAGAAAGCCCAGGCCCTGGCCCTTGCTCTGGCCGACAAGAACAGCGAATTCGCGGCCCTGCAGAGACAGCTGGCAATAAAAGATGCCAGAGTGAAAGAACTGGAAAGCCAGACGGCCGCCCTGACGCTGCCTGACGGCGTAGCCGCTAAGGACATCTCCGAAGAGATCACCTCCCTTAGAAAAGACATCGCCGCCCTCCAGAAGCAGAACTCTGCCAAGGACACTCAGATCACTTACCTTCGCAACGAGCTCAACAAAGAGAACGGCGGCGTCACCCGTATCGAAGCGGAAGACATAAAGCGCGAGAACGAAGAGCTTCAGAGAAGGATCGCGGCTGCCAACGAAGCCGCCAAGGATGAAAAAGCCAAGAGAGAGGAAGTTCAGCAGCAGCTAGTGGCTCAGGAAAAAGCCCTGCGCTCCCTGCCGCCTGTGCCGATGGGCAGCGAACTTGAATCGAAACCTGTGACGGTCGCCCAGACCACCCCGAATACGTCCTCTGCGGCCCCCAAAGACAGTTTCACGCCCATAGGCGGGTCCCAAGTCATCCAGAGCTACAGATCCGCTCCAACGAACCCCACGCCGCAGCCCAGGCCTACCCGCCGTCCGAAAGTCTATCAGGTCCAGCGCGGCGACACGCTCTACGGCATCGCCCAGAAATTCTACGGCGACCCCCAGCAGTGGAAGAAGATCATGCGCTACAACAAGGACGAGCTTAGGAATTCCAGCTCCCTTAAAGTCGGCCAGCGCCTTTACATCCCGGATTAATCATTAAGGACAACAAAATGCTGTTTTCGCAATACAAGGCTGTCAAAGAACTCCAAGCCCTGAAAGAAAAAGGGCTCCCCGAATTAAAAGACCTTTTCAAATCCGACCCTGAAAGAGCCAAAAGATATTCCGCCGAAGCGGGGGACTGGTACCTGGATTACTCCAAGAACCTCATCGACGACGAGATCCTGAAAGCTCTCTTGAAGCTTTGCGAAGAAGCGGATCTGAGATCCCAGATCGACGCCATGTTCTCGGGCGAGAAGATCAACAAGACCGAAAACAGAGCTGTTCTGCACACCGCGCTGCGCCAACCCAAGGACGCGCACGTTTACGTTGACGGCAAGGACGTCGTTCCGGAAGTCTGGGAAGTTTTGGAGCACATGGAAGCCTTTGCGAATCTGGTCCGCAATGAAAAATGGCTCGGCTTCACCGGCAAGCCTCTGAAGAACATCGTCAACATCGGCATCGGCGGTTCCGACTTAGGTCCGGTCATGGCTTACGAAGCCTTAAGGCACTACTCAAAGCGCGACCTTACAGTCCGCTTCGTCTCCAACGTTGACGGCACGCACATTTCAGAGATCCTAAGGGACCTCAACGCCGAGGAGACGCTCTTCATCGTCGCCAGCAAGACTTTCACGACATTGGAAACGATGACGAACGCCCAGAGCGCCAAAACTTGGCTCCTTGAAAAACTGGGCGACGAGAAAGCCGTCGCAAAGCATTTCGTGGCACTCTCCACCAACGCTGAAAAAGTATCCGAATTCGGCATCGACACCGCCAACATGTTCCCCTTCTGGAACTGGGTGGGCGGCCGCTACTCGCTCTGCTCCGCCATCGGCCTTTCCCTTATGATCGCCATAGGCCCCGAGAACTTCAAAGCGATGCTCGCCGGCTATCACAAGATGGACGAGCATTTCCGCACCGCGCCCTTTGAGAAGAACCTGCCCGTCATCATGGCTCTTCTTGGCATCTGGTACAACAACTTCTACGGCGCGGAATCCCAGGCCATTCTGCCTTACGACCAGTATCTAAGCCGCTTCGCCGCTTACTTCCAGCAGGGCGACATGGAATCCAACGGAAAATATATCACCAAGCAAGGCGAGGAAGTCGATTACCAGACCGGCCCCATCATCTGGGGCGAGCCCGGCACCAACGGCCAGCACGCTTTCTACCAGCTCATCCACCAGGGCACGAAGCTCATTCCCTGCGATTTCATCGGCTTCGCCAAAACCTTGAACCCCGTCGGCGACCATCACGTCAAACTGATGGCCAACTACTTCGCCCAGACGGAAGCCCTTGCTTTCGGCAAGACGAAAGAGCAACTCACCGAGGAAGGCGTTCCAGAGGAACTCATCCCGCACAAGACTTTCAAAGGCAACAGGCCCACCAACTCCCTTTTAGCCAAAGAACTGACGCCCTCCACCCTCGGTCAGCTCGTCGCTCTCTACGAGCACAAGATCTTCACCCAGGGCGTCATCTGGAACATCTACTCTTTCGACCAGTGGGGCGTGGAATTGGGCAAGATCCTGGCCAAGAAGATTCTGCCGGAGCTGGAGAACGCCAGCGCGCCTCTTGCACACGATTCCTCAACGAACGCACTGATCGAAAAATTCCGAAAATTACGAAACTGAATAGGCGATAGAAACAGCACTATAGAGAATTGCTTATCAAGTTATAATAACGTTGTGTAAAGTTTCAGCCTTATTCATTTAATCGCTGAATATAGACAAAAAGTGTCAGCACTGCTGACACATTTGATTTTAAATTAAGGAAGCACCAGCTATGAAGATGTCGTTGTTGCTGATAACGCTTTTGACTTCTTTTTGCCTTTGCGCGGAAGATGTATCTGTAAAGCCTGCGGGTGAAGGCACCGCGGAGAGCCCTTATTTGTTCGATCGTTTGGAGAACTTCTTTTGGCTCAGGCAACAAACATCAGAAATGGATCCCCACGTTCCGGTCTATTGCAAGCAGATAAAAGACATCGATGCCAGCGCCACGCAGCAAGGCGGAGATTATACTTGGCAAACGATTGAATTCAACAATCACATATTCATTTACGATGGACAATGTTATACCATATACGGCCTTGAGCCGGAGGAAAAAGGTTATTTGTTTGGAAATTCTAACCTTCAATTAAAGAATATCAGGATATGTGGAACAGAAGGGAAAAAGACCTGTGCCTTGGCGAAAGGTATAAGTTCAAAAGCATTTTTGAAAAACTGTCATGTTGAAGGTCTTGTTGTTGGAACGCCGGCTTTGGTGGAAAATGTCTCAGGAAGCGACATAATAATAGAAGATTGTGTTGCTGAAGTCGATATTGAAGGATTACAATCTAGTGGTTCATTAATAAAACAGATTAACGTTTCAGGTGTTTGCTCAGTTAGAAACACTTGTTTTAGGGGTAGAATTAAAACAACTAAAACAGGGATTTCTGGGATGATTGGTTTTGTTATGCCGCTTTCAAACAATGCGGAGTTTATCATAGAAGACTGTTATTCTGCTTTTGATGTAGCTGTGGTTCCAGAAGATTCTTGTCAGTTTGCCGGATTGATATATCAGATTTGTCCTATAAGTCATAAAATAAAATCAAAGATAAGCATTGAGCGATGTTATGTTTTTGGCAAAATAAGCGGATCGAAAACCGTTAATAACAAAGCTTTTATTCTTTGGGAGATGGGCTCGAATAGTACGGTTAACGTCAAGCATTGTTTTTACAACGAGAGTATGAATTTACCGGATGATTACGCAGTTTCAAAAACAGACGAAGAAATGAAACACCGAGCGACGTTTGAAAACTATGATTTTGAAAACGTTTGGGATATTGACGAAGGCGAAGGGATGCCGTTCTTAAGATGCGAGATTCCTGAGCCTCATTGGTTTGCGGTTATGCTTTTGCTATTTTTGTTTAAAAACAGAAGCACTAAAATTATCAGGGGGAAATTATAATGATAAAAGGGGCTAAAAACAGTTTGTTTATTGCAATTGTTTGGCTTTTAGCCGTTTTTTGTTCTTGTACTGCACAAGCTTATTTTCAAGACCATATAACGGTTACAGGCCCATCTAAAATAGCAGTTGGGAAACCCAATTTGGAATATTCAATAATTCCTGACATTAATGGCCCCTTCACAATTATTTCTTGCCTCTTTTGTGTATATGATGACACTAATCTTGTCAGCCAAA
>JAFSWV010000165.1 GCA_017444325.1 bacterium
CTACGCGCTTCAGCTTTGACCGTTCCGCCTTTGATAATGACCGTGCCGGCGGTGCCTCTGTATCCGCCGCCGATGCCGGCTCCGCCGGCATACGATTTAGCTTTGATCGTTCCGCCGTTGATGATGACTGTGCCGGCGGTGCCTCTGGCTCCGCCTCCGATGCTGGCTCCGCCGGAATACGATTCAGCTTTGATCGTTCCGCCGTTGATGATGACTGTGCCGGCGGTGCCGCTGTCTCCGCCGCCGATGCCGGCTCCGCCGCCATACGATATAGCCGTTATCGTTCCGCCGTTGATAGTGACCGTGCCGGCGGCGCCTTCCATGCCGCCGCCGATGGCGGCTTCGCCATACGAATCAATCTTGAGCGTTCCGCCATTGATGGTGATCGGGCCGGAGGTGCCGTACCTGCGGCCGCCTATGCCCGTGCCCATGTCGTTTTTGATCGTGAGCGATCCGGTGCTTTCGGCGCTGATGGTCAAAGCGGCGGAAGCTCCGACATAGATCCCCGCATCCCAAACGTCCAGCGTGTTGCTTCCGACGAGTATCAGTGTCACATTCCCGCGGTTTATTCTGAAGGAGGATTCCACGTCTGTGATGGAAACGTTGTCCAGAGTGATCTCGACATCGTCCGCGGTGTCGATGTCGATACTGTTTTCCGTGGTGCTTCCCGTAACGGTGTACTTGCCGCCGGACTTGATCGATACCGAGCCTTCGCTGATGTCGTAGTCGACGGCGTAAGCCGCCACGCTGGCAAGGATGAGGAGAAGGAGAAGTTTTTTCATAACGGCGTCCCAACGTAATTGGTTAATGCTTATGGGATTATTATATCAATTCAGCCAATTTTCAACCACAGGATATTTATGGCTGAATAGGGTAATGCTTTGCTTATTGGGGGTAATTTGTGGCTTGATATTACCCTTATTAGTTGGTATAATACCCTTAAAACAAGTAGGAGTTCGTATGCAGTCACTGAACGAAAAATTTTTGTCTTCCTTGCTTTTCAGCAAGGAGCAGCTGGGAACCTTGAAACGCCTGGGGGAATACCAGGGCATGCAGCTTTTGTTCGCGAAGCAGACGCCGGAGACGCTGGAGTCGCTGCGGCACATAGCGCTCATCGAATCGAGCGAATCCAGTACGAGGATAGAAGGCAACGTTACGCCGAGGGAAAGAGTGAAGGCCTTGGTGAAAGAGGAGTCGAAGCCCCAGAACCGCTCGGAACAGGAAGTGGCGGGCTACAGGGACGTCCTGTCCATGATCCACACCGAAGGCACCTACATGCCCTTCGCGGTCGACACGATCCTAAAGATGCACAAGACGCTCTACGGCTATATGGCTGAGGAAGGCGGGAAATACAAGACGACCAACAACGAGATCAGGGAATACAATCCCGACGGTACGCTTTTGAGAGTGAGGTTCCGCGCGGTGCCCGCGGCGCAAACGCCCGCCGCTATGGAAGATCTTGTTAACTCTTACAGCAAGGCCATAGGCACGCTGGATATCGAGCCTTTGATCATAATTCCTTTGACTATTCTGGATTTCCTTTGCATCCATCCTTTCCGGGACGGCAACGGCAGAATAGCAAGGCTGCTTACGCTGCTTCTGCTTTACCATTGCGATTACAACGTGGGACGCTACGTTTCTCTGGAAAGGATAACCGAGCAGGCCAAGACGGAATATTACGCCGCTTTGAAGGCCAGCTCCGACTTTTGGCACGAAGGCAAGCACGACGTCCATCCCTGGCTGAATTATTTCTGGGGCATGCTTTTGAAGGCTTATCACGAGCTGGAGGAAGGGGTGCGCGGAATGGGCACGGGCAGAGGAACGAAGAGCGAGCAGGTGAGAGCGGCTGTTTTGAAGCGCTTTTTGCCTTTCAGCCTTTCCGAGATCGAGGATGACTGCCCCCTGGTCAGCCACGACATGGTGAGAGCGGTCTTAAAGAAGATGAAAGAGGAAGGACTCATTCGTCCGGAAGGCCACGGCCGCGGAGCGAAGTGGGTCGTCAACAGAATGACCGTCGCGAAATAACGCTCACTGTTCTTTGGGCGGTTTGAATTCCTGCTCCTGGAGGGGGAAGTAGAAGGGAAGGTCCTCGTCGGTGTTGACGATGTAGACCCACCAGTTGTTGTAGCCCCATTTTGTGAAGCCGGGCTTTTTGGGAAGCTGCCTGAGCCACCACTGCTGGTAGCCCAGTTGGTCGCCTTCCCATTCTTCTTTGCCTATTAGCCTCGCCCTGCCTTTCGAGAGGTCGGGATAAGAGTGCCAGGCGTTGACGAAGCTCATCACTTTGTTGGTGTTGGCGTAGTCGTAGCCGTGGTCGCCGTTAGGCGGAACGTGGACGTTGCCGATGTTTGCGGTGACTTTATTTTTGTTGCCTTCCGGAATTGCGGTGAAGGTGTTCCAGGGATCTTGTCCGTAGAGTTCCGCTTCCCAAGTGCCCCTTGCAAAGACTAGAGACATGATGCTTTCCACCCTGTGACCGTAGCTGTGGATCATGTTGTCGGGACCGCACTCGTAGTTGAAGCCCATGACCCAGACGGTGTGGCCTATTTCCGGCGGGATCTCGTAGGGGCGGTAAAACCAGGGATTCAGAGTGGGGGCGAATCTGGCGTAGCGCTTGGGAATGTACATGGCCAGCTCGTCGTAGCCGAAGCCGCCGGCGCCCCAGATCCAGACTTCCGTTATGCCTTCCTCTTTGCAGCGGCGGATAAGGTCGTTCTCCTCGAAGATAGTGCGGTAGTCGGAGCGGTCGGGCTGATGCCAGGCGCTGTTTTTTCTGGCATCGAGGAAAGATTCCTCGGTGTAGGTGAAGCCGTCTATCTTCTTGTTGAACTGGTCGCGCTCTATGATGTCAACGATCTTGTAGTTGACATATCCGTCGCTGGAATCTTTTACGACGTCGCAGAGAAGCTGCGAGAGTTTTCTGGGGTCCTTGGCTTTCAAATATTCGGTCAGTTTTTTCCCGCCTTCGCTCTGGAGGACCGGATCATAAATGATAACGATGACTCTCGCTTCTATGGGCAATACGGCGACGTTGTGGTCGTAGTCGAAGCAGGGCGGCTGCCAGTC
>JAFSWV010000166.1 GCA_017444325.1 bacterium
GTCCATGGACGCCCTGAACCGTCAGGCCCTGCGGGTCCTGAAGCTGATCGGCAACGATGGCGTAAAGCGGGTGCATGCCGAAGTCGGCGTAGAGCAGGAATACTTTCTCGTGCCCCATGATCTGTACGAGCAGCGCCCCGATCTCAGGTTCACCGGCAGGACTCTGATGGGCCACGAATCCAGCAAGAGCCAGCAGCTCGACGACCATTACATGGGCTTCATCCCCGCCAGAGTCGTGAACTTTATGCGCGAACTGGAGATCGCGGCCTACAAGCTCGGCATTCCCCTGAAGACGAGGCACAACGAGGTCGCGCCCCACCAGTACGAGATCGCGCCCATCTACGGCGAGATGAACCTCTCTAATGACCAGAACCAGCAGGTCATGAACCTCATGAACTACGTGGCCAGGAAGCACGGCTTCGTCGTTCTTCTTCATGAGAAGCCCTTCGCCGGCATCAACGGCAGCGGCAAGCACAACAACTGGTCTTTGGGCACCGATACGGGCGTTCCCCTCTTCGCTCCCGGAAAGGACCCCCTTGGCAATCTGCAGTTTTTGACCTTCCTCGTCAACACCTTAATGGCTGTGAAGCGCTACAACGGCCTTTTGAAGGCTTCCATAGCATCTTCTACCAACGCGCACAGATTAGGGGCCAGCGAGGCTCCTCCGGCCATTATTTCGGTGTTCCTGGGCCAGGCCATGACGAACGTTTTGAAAAAACTCCTGGAAGTGCCCTCCAATACGCCCATCGAGATCGCCGGCAAGCACGGGAAGAAAATAGGGCTCGTGGAGATACCCGAGATACTTATCGACAACACCGACCGCAACAGGACGAGCCCCTTTGCCTTCACCGGCAACAGGTTCGAGTTCCGGGCTGTGGGCTCATCGGCCAACTGCGCCGGCGCGCTCACAACTTTGAACGCCGCGGTCGCCGACCAGCTTGCCAGTTTCTACGCTGCCTTGAGCAAGGACCTCTCCTCCGGAAAAGATCTGCAGACCGCCATCATGGATCTTCTGAAACCCATGATAAAAGAAGCGCTCGAAACGATCTGCTTCGACGGCAACGGCTACACCGAGGAATGGAAAAAGGAAGCAAAAAAACGCGGGCTGGACACTGAAAGCAACGTTCCCAAAATGTTCACGGCTTTCACTGAACCGGAATCCGTCGAGATGTTCCGCAGAACGGGCGTCTATACGGTGAAGGAACTCATCGCCCGCAACGAAGTCAAATGGGAGACCTACGTCAAGAAAGTCCAGATCGAGGCGCGCGTAATCGGCCGCATGGCGACGAACCATGTCATCCCGGCCGCCCTGGAATACAAGACGAGGCTTTTGAAGAGCGTCTCGCTCTCAAAGGAGATCTTCCCCGAGGATTACCTCGCTACTTCCGGACCGGAAATAGAATTGGCCAAAGAAGTGTCGGCTCTCATCGCTGAGATCCGCTCCGACGTTGACGCGCTCATAGAAGCGAGAAAGAAGGCCAACGTCATAGAGGACATCTACGAAAAGGCGCACGCCTACCACGAAGTGGCCGCCATGATAGAAGTCGTCAGGAAGCCCATAGACAGGCTCGAGGAACTTGTTGACAACGACCTCTGGCCGCTGCCCAAGTACCGCGAACTTCTCTTCATAAACTAGAACACAAAAACGATCATGACTAAGAATTGCATAAACGTCGGCCTCATCGGCTGCGGCGTCGTCGGCACCGGCGTCGCCAACAACCTCGTGAACGGGACAGCGCAGAAACGCCACCTGCCCTGCGAGCTGAAACTGAAGAGGATAGCGGACCTCTACCCCTACAAGGAACGCGCCTACAAGCTGCCGCTTGACCTCTTCACCACGAACGCCGATGACATCTTGAACGATCCCGAGATCGACATCGTCGTCGAACTTATAGGCGGCTGCGGCATCGCCCGGCAGGTCATAACAAAGGCTCTGGAAAACAAGAAGAACGTCGTCACCGCCAACAAGGCGCTCCTTGCCGAGTACGGTCCGAAGCTGGCCGCGCTGGCTAAGGAAAACGGCGTAGATCTCTATTACGAAGCGGCCGTCTGCGGCGGCATCCCGGTCATCAAGGCCGTCAGGGAAGGCTTGGCCGCCGACACCATAAAGAGCGTCCGCGGCATTGTCAACGGCACCTGCAACTACATCCTTACCAGGATGGGCAAGGATCAAATGGCCTTCGACGACGCCGTCAAAGCCGCGCAGCAAAACGGATACGCGGAAGCGGATCCGACCTTCGACCTTATCGGCAAAGATTCTTTGCACAAAATTGTTTTGCTCTGCGCCAACTGCTTCGGCTCCTGGGTGAAGCCGGAAAACATCTCTACGGAAGGCATCATGGGCCTCGACCAGATCGACATCCGCTGCGCCTACGAACTCGGCTACGCCATTAAGCTCCTGGCCTGGGCTAAAGAGAAGGATGGCAAGCTGGAATGCATGGTCGCCCCGACGCTCATCGACAAAAGCAGCATGCTGGCCAAAGTAAGTGACGCCTACAACGCCGTCGAGATCAATGGGTCTCCCATCGGCCGCACCGTCTATTACGGAGAAGGCGCCGGCATGGACGCGACTAGCAGCGCCGTGACAGCCGACATAATCGACATCGCCAGGAACATCTACAGCGGTTCCGTAGGAAGGCTGCCCGTCTTCGCTTTGGATAAAGAGATCGAAGTCGTGCCCGCCCCTGACATGGAAATGCGCTACTATCTGCGCTGGAAAACGGACGACAAGCCGGGCGTCATTGCGGCGCTCTCAAACGTCCTGACCGAAAGAAACATCGGCATCAGCTCCGTCATATTGCATGAATTCGCCAAAGCCCAGCCTTATTCCATCGTGACGTTCATGACGAGGGAAACCAAGGAAGCGAAGATCAAAGACGCCATTTCTGAGCTCGACAAGCTTGGCTGCATACAGTCCAAGACCGTCATGCTCAGAGTGGAATCCGGCTTCTGATTCACTTGATCTGCTTTTCCGCTTCGATGAGGCCGTAAAAAGGCCCGCCGTCTATTACGATCTTCAGTATCGTGTCTTCCGGCGGTTCCTCGATCGTTACTTTGCTGACGCAGTTCGTGAAAGTGGCGTAGGGAAAATAATTGGCGACGAAATCCGAAAGGGCGAGAGTACGGCTCTCAATAACGGAGCCTTTGTTTTTGAGCATCATGCTGACGCTGACTTTCGAGGGATCATTCTGAAGCGTCACATGCTCCGCCTGGCGCCAATAGCAGGCTTCCAGATCGTAATCGCGCTTGTACATGTAATAGCGCGGCCCGCCGTCGTAGGAGAAATAGAGCATCACGTCGCGCAGATTCGCGTTCGAGGGAGAAGTTCTCGTCTCTATCTCAGCCGTCAGCTTTTTGAAGACGTCCACAGGCTCAATGTTTTCAGGGGAACTGACGGTGCGGCCGGATTTGTAGAACATGTAGGTGTAGCCGTCCAATATGTAGCGGATCCTGACGGTCAGGTCAACGTCGTCGTCCCAGACTTCGTCGGTCTGCATGTTGGTCGTCCGGAAGGCCTTCGCCATGCGCTCCCTGTAAGCGTCGTCGTGATAGCTCAGGATATCGTTCCAGCGCCTAACATTGGCTTCCCTGATAAGGCTCTGGTTGGCCCAGAGAGTAATGTTCGCGACTTCATGGGGAAGTTTAATTGGACTAAAAGCTGAGCGGCTGAAGTAGCCGTGCTTGGAGATGCAAGTGCCCAAAAAGAAAGAGGGCGTTTTGAAAGTCCCGACCTTGTTGGTGTCCGCGTACATTTCTCCGGAAAAATACTGTCTCTCCCCTATCGCGATAAGTATGGGAACTATGCTTTTCGGATCCTGCCCCGGCTCGCTGTAAAAAGCGGCGTACTTGGGCAGCGCCAGCTTTTTCCCCATAAGCAGGCAGCGGTTCGTTCCGGCAAGAGCGAAAACCTTGTCGCCAAGCTCTCCGCTCAATGACTGGGCTTTCGGCATTTTCTGCCAATCAGGGGTCTTGGCGCCTTGCTTTGCGCAGGCGCCGAGCATGATCAAAAGGAAAAGGGGCAAAAACAGATTTTTCATAGTCATTCTTTTTGGGAAAAAGGCTCCCTTCCGCCCAATTGGCGTTTGCCAATAAAGCGCAAGGCGTAGAGCAATACAAAAGCGCCGATGCAGACCGCCGGCAGCGCCTTCAGTTTTTTGGAACTCTTAAGCGGGGGGGTGTAAAAGTAATTGCTTCCAAACTTGAAGGAGTTTAAGATCTGCTCCATTTCCGTCATGCTCTTCTCATAGTCGGATCTTTTTCCGAAACCATGAAGCTTGACAAGGCCCAGTTTGCTCGGGAAGCAGGCCGTGAAAGCGAACATTTCCTCCCGCGGTTTGGCACGCACCATTTCATAGTAAGTGAAGACCATGTTGCGCTCGCGGTCGTAGATCCCAGGCATGACTTTCACTTCCCCGAACTTCCCGGCGCGGTGCAGAGGCAGATAAGCCTGTCTTATGATGGAGGGCATTTCCTCAGCCATGCTCTCCAGTTCGCTTATACTGTAAGGAGCGTGCTTCTCCTGTTCAACAAGAATGTAAGGCAGAGTGAAATCAAGGAGCGCCTTGCGCTCGTAGGCCGCGCTGTAGGTCCCCACTTTCTCGTTCTTCAGGGCGTCCTCGGCGTGGTTGTAGATCGAGAGGCTGCTGGTGGGAACTTTCTGCCAGTTCTCGGGAAGATCGACCGTGAAATAGCTCTCGGCGCAAAGCGTGAATGACGCCGCGAAAACAAGAAAAAGCGCCTTATTCATTCTCTTCCAAACGCTCCGCCAGCTTTTTCATGTCCGCGATCTCCTCTTTGGAGACGCTGTGATCCAGGACGACATTCTTTATAATCATGACGCTTCTGTTGGTCAGGATAAGAGGATTCCTGTTTATGCAATCTGCGACCCTGAACCAGGAATTAGAAAACTCCGCCCGCTCTTCTTCCGTCACATCTTTTTCCATGAAAGGCGTGACGTAGGGATACGTCATCTTCAAAAGATCCCCGCATCTTTCCGTCACGAAGTTCGCAAGGAAAATTAATTCCAGGATTAGAGCAACGCCAAAAAGAAGGACCGTCACTAGGCATGACGGAGAAAAATTCCTTTTGTCATCTTTATCCCGCCAGACCTCGGACATCTTTATTCCGCCTTGAAACTCCTGAGTTCCATGGGCTGCAGCGTCAGATCGACTTCGATGGTGTCTTCCTTGACGAAATAGGGCTGGCGCTTTTCCTTCGTAACGAGCGGCCTGAGCTGCTTGACGCCCGCCAGAGGCAGGCTTATCCTGGCGCTGACGGGCTTCAGGGTCTTGTTGACGACAGC
Source organism: bacterium (assembly GCA_017444325.1). Classification (GTDB taxonomy): domain Bacteria; phylum Auribacterota; class UBA3054; order UBA3054; family UBA3054; genus UBA3054. Next base: position 5,303 of record JAFSWV010000166.1, read on the forward strand.
GATGTAGGGGCTTCCGTTATAAACTCCGAGATAGACGTTAAGAAGCGTCCCCTCCTCCTGCTTGACTTCGCCGAAAGGCACGAGCGGCAGCGCGAGATAGTTCATCATGAAAGTCCTGGTGATCTCCGCGAACGGGAAGCAGGACTGGTGCGACTGCTCGAAGGCGAGATACTTCGGATTGGCATAAATGAAAGCCAAGAGAGGATCGTACATTGAGTATTCCCTGGAACGGTACATCGTCTGTCCTGCCAAGCTTGGGATCTTCTTACAATCGAGGACCAGCGTCTTAGAGTGAACGTTCGGAGTGATCTTCACCGCCATATCAAGGCTTCCCTGATCCTTGCGGAAAAGGCCGTGATAGCTTTGCGAGGAAGCCGCCAGCGTTCCGAAGACCGGGCAGACCGGCGTAAGGCCGTAATTTAGGACGTCCTTTAGAAGCGCATCCTCGTCGTTGGTCCATTGCGAGACCGCGCCAACCAACTGCTCGCTAGTAATAGTGGGAAGCGGGAAGCCTTCCACAGGCAGCGCCCTTACTCTCTTGATCTCCGTCCAGGCGGCGGGATCGTAATAATAGAGGCCTTCGTAAGGCATGCCGCCTTTTCTCCAGTTGTAGTAGATAAGGCTGCCGTTCCTGTTCAAAAGACTGTTGTAGGCCTCGTTCACTTTGGCGAAGAAGGCGTACTTCTTGTTCTGATACCAGACCTTGTAATCGTCCTGGCGCTTCATCACGATCTCGTTGCGCAGTTCGCTTTCCGGTACGGAGAGGCCTTTTTCCCCAGCGTAAAGCTTAAGGGCGTTGTCGCTGTAGGAAATCGGCGTAAAATTGGCACGCTGCCTCATGATGAGATTTTCAAGATTAGCGCGGGATTTGTAGGGAATGGCGTCGATCATTTCCTTTACGATGCCCACGCAGTCTTCCAGAACGCCGTCATAGGTCACGTCCACGGAATCAAAAAGCGGAGCGGAATTGCTGTCATAAATGTAGGGCTGATAAGGCTGACCGTCCGGGCCGACAGCAAATTTGTCTTTCAGTTTATCGCTGCCGCCGTATTCGATCCTCGGGA
>JAFSWV010000167.1 GCA_017444325.1 bacterium
GCCTTCAAAAGTCAACCAAGGTGGGAAGAAAAGCTCTCGCAACGCTTGACCAACCGAGGGTTCTGTGGTAAAATCTTTTATATAAATCAACTAATCAGAGGTCAGCATGAAAAAATCCGATCTATTCTTCCTTATCGCTTTGGCGGCTGTCATCACTTTAGCCGGCTGCAAATCCGCTCCGGAACAAGATGATTCCGCTTTCTCAACCGACGTGGAACTCACTTCCACTGAGGACAGCACTTACTCCAATGATTCTTTCGGCGGCACGTCGAGCAGCAGCGAAAGTTTCGCGCTCAGCGACAACGGCAGTTCCTCTTCCTTCGGCTTGGGTGAACAGGTCGACCAGGAAGTCCTGGGCGGAAGGACGGGCGACGACGTCTTCATCGATCCCTCCGCGCCTGCTGTTGATTCCTCTTACTCCTACCGTCCCGGCTCCGACGGCTTCGTGCCTCTGAGAGGCGGCTATTCTTCCTCGTCCCTCTCTTACACCGGCAACTCCTACCCCGCTTCCAGCGGCACAGGCTACATCGATTCCTCTTCAAGCTGGAAGAGCAGCTCCTCCTCCGCCAAAGCCAGCGGCGGCACCTATACTGTGAAGAAAGGCGACTCGCTTTGGAAGATCGCCCGCGCCAACGGCTGCACGGTCCAGTCTCTGGCCGACGCCAACGGCCTCAACGCCAACGGAATTCTGAAGATCGGCACCAAACTTAAAATACCTGGCTCCTCTAAAAGTTCCTACTCTTCCGGCAGCGCTGCCAGCGGCAGCACCTACACCGTCAAGAATGGCGACTCCTACTACACCATCGGCAAGAAGCTGGGCGTCAACTACCTTAAGCTGATGAAGGCCAACGGCGGCGACGACAAGCTGAAACCCGGCCAGGTCATCACCATTCCCTGATCATTTGATGTCTGAAAGCACCTTTGTGATTGATCGGGAGAACACTCCCGAGGGCCTTTTGCTGAAATTGCAAGGCGCTTTGAATCTTCAAACTGCCGAAAAGGCCCTCTCCGAACTTTCCTCTCTCATAAAAAGCGGGGAGAAGCTTTCCCTCGACCTTAGCGCCGTCAATTATATCGACGGCCAGGGCGTCGCTGTCATGATCGAGCTGAAGGCGCGCTGCGCCGCCAGGAAAGCCGGCTTTGAGATCGTAAGGAAAAGTCCGGTCTGCGAAAAAATGCTCGGCCTTGTCAACACTGACAAGATCCTGCCGGAGCTTCCTGTTTACCGCAGGCAGAAATCTTTTTTCGAGCAAGTGGGCGGCGCCACGATCGACCTCTACGAGGATCTCAAAGAGATCGTCAGCTTCGTCGGCGAGTGCTCGATCATGGCCTGGCAGGCTGTGAAAGCCCCTTCCAAGATCAGATGGCGCAGTGTGTTCACGACGCTGGAAACAACAGGCGTGGACGCTTTGCCCATCGTCTGCATGATCCAATTTTTAATAGGCGTTATCCTGACCGTCCTTGGCAAAAGCGTGCTAGGCATGTACGGCGCGACCGCCTTCATACCCGACCTTGTCGCCATCGCCTTAGCCCAGGAGCTCGGTCCGCTGATCACGGCCGTCGTTCTGGCCGGCCGTTCCGGTGCGGCTTACGCCGCCGAGATCGGCACGATGCAGGTCTCGGAAGAGATCGACGCCTTGCGCTCCATGGGTTTCGAGCCCGGCCATTTCCTCGTTTTGCCTAAAATGATCGCGGCCGGCATCGCCATGCCCTGCCTTCTTATCTTCGGCAACGTCGTGGCCATCATCGGGTCCATTATCACCTGCCTGATGACGACGGACGTCACTCTCCCCGCTTATATAAGGGAAGTTTACAAGGCCGTCTCCTTCCATATGTTCACCGAAGGCCTTGTCAAGGCTTTCTTCTTCGCCGTCCTGATAGCCGGAATCAGCTGCATGCGCGGCATGCAGGTCAGAGGCGGCGCCGAAAGCGTCGGGCGCTGCACGACTGCTGCTGTCGTGAGCGGCATCTTCATCACGATCTTAACGGACGCCCTCTTCACGATCCTCTTCCACCCGCCGTTCTGACCTTATGAATGACCCCAATTCCATCATAGAAGTCAAAGACCTCACGATCGGTTATGGCGAGAGGGTCGTCATGCAGGATCTGAACTTTTCGGTCAAAAAGGGCGAGATATTCGTTATCTGCGGAGGTTCCGGCTGCGGCAAAAGCACGCTTCTCAAACACCTCTTCGGACTTTACGCGCCGATTTCCGGCGACATTCTCTTCAAGGGAAAAAGCATTGTCAATTCCGACGAGGAGGAAAGGGCCGAAATGCTCCGTGACATGGGCGTGATGTTCCAGGGCGGCGCGCTCTTCGGCTCCGACACTCTCTTGGAGAACGTCACGCTTCCGATGCAGGAGTACACCGATTTTTCCCAGGAACTCATCGAAAGGTCCGCGCGTTTCAAACTGGCGCTTTTCAACCTCTCCGGCTTCGAGCACTTTCTGCCCTCCGAGATATCGGGCGGCATGAAAAAAAGAGCGGCCCTGGCGCGCGCCATGGCGCTGGACCCGGAAGTGCTCTTCTTCGACGAACCGTCCGCCGGCCTTGACCCGAGGTCTTCCGCTTCCTTAGACCAGACGATCCTTGACCTCAACGCTTCCCTTGGCACGACCATAATAATCGTCACCCACGAATTGGACAGCATCTTCACCGTAGCGCAGAGAGTCCTCTTTCTGGATGTTGAAAAGAAGACCATGACGGCCCTGGCTTCGCCGGAGGAACTTAAAAAAGACAAGAGCAATCCGGCCGTCTGGAACTTCTTCAACCGCGAGCCCTTCTGATGCGGGAACTGAAATTTTACATTCCTAAAGTACGGACAAAAAGGCAGGGAAAAATACTCGCCCTCTCGCTGGCCGTTTCCCTGATCATAATAATCGTGCTCGCCTTGGGATTAAAAGTCGAGGAGCCGGAACGGGAAACTCCGCCTGAAAGGCCTCCTCTGCAAGTCATCATTCTGAAATGATCTCCGTTTCGCTCATATCTTTGATCAGCTACTTTCTCTGCGTCCCCCTGACCATAATCATGATCTTGTGGCTCTACGACGACGAGAAGAGCTATCTAAAAAAAGCCGTGCCCACGCAGAAGACCATGTGCGAATGCGACATCTGCCTCTACCACTTCACGGCCGACAAAGAGGAAAAATTCGTGCGCTGCCCGCAGTGCGGGAACCTAATGGAGCGCAAAGGGGCGAAGCGCAAGTAAGATCAGGCTTTCGCCTGCTCGACGAAGGAAGCGATCGCCTCTTTCAATTCCTCGGCGCTTTCGTAGCGTTTTTCAGGCCCCAATAATTTTTCCGGCGCGACTTTCAGCTTTTCGCCGTAAACGTCTTCGGAAAAATCCAGAAGATAGATTTCCGCCATCTCTTCTCCGCATTTCTCGAAGGTCGGCCTGCTGCCCAGGTACATCAGGGCCCTGCCGCGTTGGCCGTTGAGTTCGTATTTGGCGCTGTAAACGCCTTTGGGCGGGGCCAGGAGACCATTTAAGGCCAGATTGGCGGTCGGATAACCAAGTTTGTGTCCCAAGCCCTTACCCGGCCTGATTTCGCCCGTGAGCGCCCAGGGACGACCGAGGGCCGCGGCCAGTTCGGTGAGTTTGCCTTCCTTCAAAAGCTCGCGGCAAAGCGTCGAGCTTACGATTTGTCCCTCAAGCAGAAAAGGCGGCTCCTCTTCGCACAGAAAACCGAGCTTGGGCGCCAGCGCTTTCAATGCCTCTATATCCCCCGCCCTGTCTTTGCCGAAGCGGCAGTCATAGCCGGCTAGGACCAGTTTGGCGTTGAATTTTCCGCGCACAACTTCCTTTAAAAAATCTTCCGGAGAAAGCGCGGCGAATTCCTCGGTGAAAGGCTGGACTATCACCTTGTCAACGCCAGCCGCTTTCAAAAGCGCAATTCGCTCCTCGAGGCTGGTCAGCAGAAGCTGGGAACGGAAAGCGGGGCGCACGTCAAAAGTCAGCGCCAGGCTCGGCGCTCCCAAATCAGAGGACAATTCCTTGAGGCGCTTCAAAAGGGCGAGGTGCCCCAAATGAACGCCGTCGAAAAAGCCGAGCGTCATGACGCAGGGGGAGGGCATAGTTTATTCGTCTTCCTCTTCGAGGTCGGCTATCTTGCGGAGAAGATCCTGCTCGTAATCTTTGTCGCTCATGTTCTCTTCGTCTTCCCTGCGGCGGCGCTTCTGCGTTCTCACCTTGGCGCGGCTCTTGGTTCTTGAGACGACCGTGACGTCGGCAAAGGGCAGCGTCACGATATTGCCGTCGTCCATCTTGAGGGTGACGGTCCCGGCCAGGAGCGAATTATCGACAACTTCGCCGGTGCCGTTCTCGGTCCTGACGATCTGGCCTTTCCTTGGCACTTGCTGCTCGAGGTCACGGTAATTGCGCTGCTCGTAAGCAAGGCAGCATTTCAGGCGCCCGCAGGCGCCGCTTAGTTTGGCGGGATGGAGCTGGATCTGCTGGAGTTTCGCCATCCTGATGTTGACCGGCACGAACTCATGGATCCAGTTGGCGCAGCAGGCTTCCCTGCCGCAGCAGCCGATGCAGCCGGAGATGCGCATCTCGTCCCTTATCCCGACCTGATGGAGCTCGATCCTTATGTGCAGCTCCTTGGCCAGGTCGCGTACGAGCTGGCGGAAGTCCACTCTCTCCGGTGCGGCGAAATAAAAGATTATCTTCGTGCGGTCGTAAACGTACTCCGCGTTTATGATCTTCATGGTAAGGGAAAGGGCGTTGGCGGAATCCTGGCAGAATTTCATCTGCGCCACGGCGTCTGTGTGATTCTGCCTTATTATGGCCATATCCTCTTCCGTACAGATCCTCACGACCTTCTGGTACTCCAGGAGCTGGATGTTCTCCATCTCCTCCAGGGCCATGATGCGCCCGCAGTCTATTCCCCTTTCCGCTCCGACTATCACCCAGTCTCCCGTCTTCGCGCCGGGAACGTCGATGTTGTAGTAGTCGGTGTTTCCGTACTTTCTCAGCCTTACGGTCGCGATCAGCTGTTTGGGAACTATTGTGCCGTTTATTTCGTTTTCCTTGTTTTCCATGCTTAGAGTCCTGTGGCCTTTATGGCGTTGCGCAAAAACACCCTGGTCTCAGCCGGCGCAATATGCCTTGCCAAAAGCCCCTGCAGGACTATGTCGAACTGCATGGTCAGAAAGACCGCGGGACCGCGGACCAGGTTTATTTCGTTTATGTTCCTGATTATTTCCTCTTCCGTGTAAATGTCCGCCACCCGCTTAAGCTGCGGAAGCAGGAAGGCGTGGAGAACGCTCTCCGTTCCGGCGCCTTTTTTTACGACCCAGATGTCGCGCCAGATGTCCGTTATAAGCTCGTAGCAATCGGCTCGCATGTCCTGCAGAAGCTCCGCGTTCTCGATCACCATGGCGTCCTCCATTTTCTGGAGCTCCACTTTCCTGACACTCGGATCGGCGTCCTTTAATTCTTCGCTGAGTTTCTTCTTCGCCTTCGCTATCTCAAGTTCCCAAGCGTCCCTTATTTCCCGCATGGCGCGGTACTTTTGCACGGAGAATTCCCTGATGGCCGGCAAAGCCCTGTCTCTCAGGCCGTAGATCTCGAGCAGATCGGCGGCGTCTTTTTTGTATTCGGAAAGAGACGGCGCCAGCTGCAGAGCCTTGGAGCGGCGTCCTCTGCTCAGCTTCACGACGAACTCCGTTTCCGCTTCCCCTAGCTTCAGCTCCTTCTTGCAGACGTCCCGCATGTCGCTTTCTGTTAAGGGCACGAGCCTTATGATCTGACAGCGCGAACGGATGGTGGGCAGAAGCCTTTCGCCTCTCGTAGTCAAAAGAATGAAGTACGTCTTGGAGGAAGGCTCCTCCAAGGTTTTCAAAAACTTATTGGCGCTTTCCCTGGTCAGCGCTTCCGCCTGCTCGATTATGACGACTTTGGCGCGCCCCTTCAGAGATTTGGTCTGAAGGTTCGTCATCATCTCGCCCATGCTCTCCGGGTTGATGGCGCGCATCCTGCCGACCGGCCGGACGTAATAGACATCCGGGTGCGTTCCCTGGGAGCGCAAATGGCAGCCGGAACATTTTCCGCAGCTAGACATCCCCTCGCCCGGATTCTCGCATACCAGGCGGTCCGCCAAAGCTTCCGCCAATTCCTTTTCCCCGACGTCGCCCGGCGAAATAAAAACGATGGCGTGCGGAAGATGATCGCTCGCCAAGGCTCTTTCAAGAGCGCCGTAAGCTTTTGGCTGCCATTCTTTCACGAGGGAAAAGTCAAGCATTAAGTTTCTCCAGGACGATCTTCTTAATGATCTCGGCGATCTCTTCTTTTTTCAGTCTGCCGTCCACGAGGCAAATGCGGTCGCTCTCCCTTTTCGCCAAAACGAGATATTCCGCGCGCACTCTTTTGTGGAATTCCAAGCCGGCCGACTCAATGCGGTCGAGTTCGCCGGAAGGCAGGTCTTTCCCGGGCGCACCTTCTGTGCAGCCCTTGACGCGCCTCAAGCCTTCCTCGCTGTCGATGTCGATTATTATGGTGAGGTCCGGCCACAGTCCGCGCGTACCCAAGGCGTTCGCCCTTTTGACTTCCGCCATGGGAAGCTTTCTTCCGCCGCCCTGGTAGGCGCGCGTCGCGTCGGCGTAGCGCGAGGCGATGACAATCTTGCCCGCTTCCAGAGCCGGCTTCAAAACTTCCTCGACGTGCTGGGCTCTAGCCGCCTCAAAAAGCAGCAATTCCGCGTAAGGCGAAACGTTCCCTTCCTTGCTGAGAAGCAGGAGTTTCCTTACTTCTTCGCCGAGTTTCGTGCCGCCGGGCTCCCTGGTAAGGACGACGTCGTAGCCCAGGCTTTTCAAGTTTTCCGCCAGGTAATTTATCTGCGTGCTTTTGCCGCAGCCGTCGGGCCCTTCTATCGCTATGAAAAATCCCCTGTCCATCAGCCCAGTTTCTTAAGGCGGGGACCCTCTTTGGTGTCCTCGACGGTTAGGCCCATGGTGGCCAGTTCGTTTCTGATCTCATCAGCCCTGGCCCAGTTTTTGGCCTTCCTGGCTTCCGTCCTTTCTATGGCCAATTCCTTGGCGCGCTGCGGGAAGTCTTCGTCCTTTTCCGCCACCGCCATAACTTCGTCGGTCTTGTCAAGGAACGCGAGCGCCGCCTCGGCGCCGGCTTTGCCCAGCGGATTCTCCAGCCTGATCTTGTTGATGGCCTTGACGGCTTCGAAGAGCGCCGCGAAAGCCGCGCTGGTGTTGAGGTCGTCGTCCAAGGCCTCTTCCCACTTCTGGTAAGAGACAGCCAATATGTCTTTCAATTCTTCGGAAACGGGAGCGTCGCCGCCATTAGCTTTTTCCTTTTCCAGCGCTTCCCTCAGGTCGTCCAGGCGCGCAAGCGCGCTCCTCGCGGCGTGCAGTCCCTCGAAGGTGAAGTTGAAGGCCTGGCGGTAATAAGTCGAGAGCAGAAGGAACCTGACCTCGCGGCCGGTGTAGCCTTTTTCGAAAATGTCCCTAAGCGTGTAGAAATTGCCGGCGGATTTCGACATCTTTTTGCCTTCCACCATCAGGTATCCGTTGTGCACCCAATAATGCACGAAGGGTTTTCCGGTCGCGGCCTCGCTCTGCGCGATCTCGTTCTCATGATGCGGGAAGATGAGGTCCTCGCCGCCCATGTGCAGATCGATGGTGTCGCCCAAATATTTTCTCGCCATGACGGAGCACTCGAGGTGCCAGCCCGGGCGTCCTTCGCCCCAGGGGCTGTCCCATTTGACCGGGCCGTCCGCCGGCACCCACTTTTTCCAGAGCGCGAAGTCGCTGACACTTTCCTTGTCGTACTCGTCGCTTTGGACTCTAGCGCCAACTTTCAGTTCCCTTTCCTTTAGGTGCGAGAGCTTGCCGTATGGCTCGTATTTCTCGATGGAAAAGTAAACGCTGCCGTCCTCGCC
>JAFSWV010000168.1 GCA_017444325.1 bacterium
ACACCCTGCTTTGGCAGTGCGCGAACGTCGATCCCAAAGAGCCGAGAAAATTCGGCCGGGACACCATAGTCGTCAGCCACGGCCACACTTCGCCGGGCGTTTACGCGGCTTTGGCTGGTGCCGGCTTCATCGATCTTAGGGAAGCGGTCGTGACCTTCCGTCAGAACGGCAGTTCTTTCCCTGGACACATCGAGCAGTGCGTGCCAGGCGTCGAATGGGACACCGGCAACCTGGGCCAGGGTCTTTCCGCCTGCGTAGGCTTCGCGCTGGCTGACCGTCTTACCGGCGTCAAGGCGAAAGTTTTCTGCGTGATGGGGGACGGCGAGCAGCAGAAAGGCCAGATCGCGGAAGCGAGGAGAACGGCCGTCAAATACGCCCTGCCCCTGGTCGCCATCATCGACTATAACGAACTGCAGATCTGCGGCGACATCCACGAAGTGATGTACCAGCCGCTTAAGGCCGAATGGGAAGCCGACGGCTGGGACGTCGTCGAGGTGAACGGCCACGACCTCCAAGCTCTCTACAGCGCGCTTAGGAAAGCTTATCTTTCCGAAAAGCCCGTCATGATCCTCGCCAAAACTATCATGGGACACGGCATCTCCTTCATGGAGAATCAGGCGAAATACCACGGCTCCGCGCTTAACATGGACCTCTGTCGCGAAGCCCTCAAGGAACTCGGCCTTCCCGACGACCTCGACGAACTCGCCGCGGAGCGCAAGGCCAAGGAGCCGCGTCATCCAGTCCGTCCCGCGAGCCCCGACGTTACGCTCGACCCCGGAACGCCCGCCCTCTACACGGAGAGCACCGACAACAGAAGCGCCTGGGGCAAAGCGCTCGCCGACATCGCTAAGACCAATAAGGACAAAGCCGGCGCCAGCCCGATGGCCGCCCTTGACTGCGACCTTAAGGGCAGCGTGAAAGTCGCGGACTTCGAGAAAGTCTGGCCCGAGAACTTCTTCCAGATCGGCATTCAGGAACACAACGCGGCGGTCATCGCCGGCGCCATGAGTATTCGAGGCGTCCAGTCTTTCTGGGCTGACTTCGGCGCTTTCGGCGTGGACGAGACTTACAACCAGCACCGCATGTCGGTCATGAACGAAGCCTTCCCGAAGATCGTCTGCACGCACTGCGGGCTTGACGTAGGCGAGGACGGTAGGACGCACCAGTGCGTCGATTACCTCGGCCTCTACAGGAATCTTCTGGGTTTCGAAGTCATCGTTCCGGCCGACCCGAACCAGACCGACAGAGCCGTGAGATATCTCGCCCTTACCAAGAAGCCGACGCTTCTGGTCATGGGCCGTTCTAAAGTCGCGATCGTCGCCAAAGAGGACGGCACGCCTTTCTTCGGCACGGATTACAAATACGCTTACGGCAAAGCTGACGAATTGCGCTCCAAACAGGATCCCAAAGCCGCGATCTTCGTCTGCGGCACGCCTTGTGCGAACGCCGTCGCCGCTTCCGACGAACTGGCGAAGCAGGGGACGGAGGTTGCCGTTTACAACATCTCTTCGCCTCTGGAAATAGACGTTGATGCGCTGAAGGCTGCGGCCAAGACCGGCCTCATTGTGACGGTCGAGGATCACCTCGTCGTCAGCGGACTGGGCATGAGCGTCGCTGAAAAACTTCAGGAACTCGGCTTGAACTGCAAGCTCGTGAAGCTCGGCGTTACCTCTTTCGCTGGTTCCGCCACGCCGAAAGAACTCTACGCCGAATATTCCCTGGACGCCCCGGGCATAATCAAGGCCATCGAAGCCGCGCTCTAAATGGAAAACGAGAGGAAAGAGCTGAAATGGTTTGGGGCAGCTCTGCTTGCCCTCGGGCTTTTTTGGCTCTTCCGCGCCGTGCTTATGGGTACTGGCTTTTTCTTCGGCGACTTCGCCAACCAGGATCTTCCCAAGCTTTTCTTCAACGCCGGCGAGATTCTGCAGGGACGTTTCCCGGCCTGGTGTCCTTACCACGACCTTGGCCGTCCTTTCGGGCAGATGGCCTGGCACTCCATCTTCTACCCGCTGTACTTAGCTTGCGTTCCTCTCGCGAAAGATCTCGCTGCCTTTGAAAAAGCAGTCTCCTTCATCTACGTTTTCCAGGTCTTCTTCGGCGCGCTGGGCGTTTATTTTCTCCTGAGATTCTGGAAGGTTTCGCGTCCCGCCGCCACGGCTGCCGCTGCGGCTGCCGGCTACTGCGCTTCCGTCGTCATAACGATGACGAGCGCCAACAACGGCGCGGGCTACGGCTTCATTCCCTGGATCATGCTCTCTTTGGAGCATATGAAAGCGGAAGCGGAAAACAAGCTCAGTTTGAAAACGCTTTCTCTTTCCGCAATTGGCGGCGGCGCCCTCGGTTTCTGCTTCCTCATTGGCGTTATCCAGAGGATGCCTTACATGGCGGCTTTCCTATTCGCTTTCTTCCTCTATGAACTGATCGAGCTTAGGAAGGAAAAGCAAGCGCTTCTGAGGTTCCTTTTGCAGAGCGCGGTCTGCCTTGCCGTAGGTTTGCTTATCTCGGCGATCCTCATCGTTCCCGCCGCGGAGTATTACGGCAACAGCGCGCGTCCCGACCAGGACATTTACAAGAACACATCCGACCAGGCGAGCTGGTATTTCTTCCTTACGAACATCATTCCCGATCTCTTCGGCCGCGTGAAAGCGCCCAATTCCGGCAACGACTGGAATCTTTTCTGGGGAGGGGACAGCTGGCACATCGGCCAGTTCTGGCAGTATTGGTGCCGCGTCGCCTATACCGGGCTCTGGCCTTTTCTTGCGCTTCTTTTAGTCCCGGTCTATTTGAAAAAACATTTCTCCCTTAAAGCGCTGGTCTTTTTCCTGATCGCTCTTATCGCGGTCCTCTATATCTACGGAATTGAAAATCCCTTCCAGTATTTCCTCGCTTATCTTGTCAAGCCTTTGAGGAATCTAAGGATTCCGGTCAGATACGCTTACTTTATCTCGCTTCCCGTAAGCCTTCTCTTCGCCTTCATGTTCGACCAGTTCTGGCCGAAGGAAAAAACCGGGATAAAAAAAGGCTTCTGGCTCTTTCTTTTTGCGAGTCTTCTTATAATCGGACTCACCACGATCATTGGGCTTAAGAAAGTTCCCGACCACGCCGTTACGAAAGCTATTTTCAATTTTGCGGTCTTAAGGCAGTACGTCATCTTCATCATCGGCATCGCGCTTTATCTTTTGGCCTGCAAAAAAGAGCAGACTATTACCAAGTGGGCTTTCGCCGCGCTCGTTGTTTTCGACCTTGTTTCCTTTGGCGGCGAGATCAACGCTTCTCCGACTTCCGCGGCGGAAAACAACGCTTCCAATCCTGTTTCCATGGCGCTGAAAGGCGACCAGATCGCAAAAGGGCCGAATGGCCGCTGCCGCTACCGTTGGGACGCCGTGCAGGCCTCACAGAAGACCGTCATCTGGGGACTTGATTCCGTCAACGGCTACATCATGACGAGGACCTCTTGGGAACAGCCGCTCTGGAGCGCCAGGAAGCAGGGCGAGAATAGTCGCAAGCGTTTCGACGAGATCTTCAACATTCGCTACGACCTCAACAATCAAACGAGGCTTCCCGCTGAGAAGATCCCAAAGTGGGCCAGAGGCTTCACCAAGTACGGCATTTTCGTCAAGGATAATATCTTCGCCATGCCGAGAGCCTGGTTCGTTCCCACGGCGGTGAGGGAAGACAAGGATCCCGCTGCCATTGTCATGTCGATGGATTTCGAGCCTTCCCGCAAAGTCGTTATAAGCGGCACGCCCGTTCCCGAAAATCTTTCCGGCGAAGCAGGGGAGGAAGGCGATTTCGGAAAAGTTACTCTTACCGATTACGCTCCGCAGGAGATCAAAGCCAAAGTGAATGCCAAGGTTCCGGGCTATGTGGTCTTCAGCGAACTCTATTATCCCGGCTGGATCGCCAAAATAGACGAAAAGCCGGCTGATATTCTCTGCGCCGACGCCGCCCTGAGAGCGGTGCTTGTGGATGCGGGCGAACACACAGTAACGCTGCAAGCGAAAATAAGCCACCAGAGCGCGCTCCTCTGCTGCTACATTCTGGGACTAATAATTTTCCTTGCCGCTGCAATCTTTAGAACATCACTTTTTTTCATAAACAAATCTTGAGGAAAAAACCATGAAAAAACTGCTTTTTCTCTCTCTGCTCATTCTCTTCGTTTTAAGTTTAGCTGGCTGCGCCATGCAGGATTCCCTCGACGCCGACGCCCCCAACAACCACATCTTCAGGGATCCCGACCAGCAGAGCGTGGTCTATCCCGACGCGGAATGATGCTTTTGAAAACAGTTTTTTCTGTTTCCCTTTTTGCGCTGTTTGCGGTTCAGCTTGGTCCCGCGGTTGAACTGGGGGAGAACGACTATCTCAACGAGCATGCCCTTCCGGTTGTCATAGAGGTTCCGTACTACGAAAAAGGCGGCAAA
>JAFSWV010000169.1 GCA_017444325.1 bacterium
TCCCTTCCTGGACATAGGTCGTAATAACGAATGACATATTTTTAGCTTAGTTTCAAGGTTATTCTGGTTCTCAAGGCCTGCAGTTTCAGCCAGCGAAGGACCGGGCTGCCGGTGTGGGATTCGGATTTGAGGTCTCTTAACATCAGTTCCGGAACGAGGGCGTGGAAGTCCTTGCCTTCGTAGAGAACGCTGTAGATGGCGGAAGTCAGGGGCATGCTGATGTTGTATCTCTCCGCGAGCTTATGCACGCACTCAGCGTTGCGATACCCTTCCACTACGCCGGCGGAAGCTTTGAGAGCTTCCTCGACGCTCATGCCTTTCACGAGGTTCATGCCGAAGGTGTAGTTGCGGCCCATGTTGCAGGTCGTCATAAGGTCGCCGATGCCGGCCAGACCGATGAAGGATTCGACCTGGGCGCCCATGGCGACGCCGAAACGCATCATCTCGACCAGGCCTCTCGTCACGAGGGCGGACTTGGTGTTCGTGCCGAATTCCATGCCGTCCACGGCGCCGGCCGCGATGGCGATGATGTTCTTCAAGGTTCCGCAGAGCTCGACGCCAATGATGTCGCTGTTGGTGTAAACTCTCAAATGCTCGTTGGAGAAGACCTGCTGGACGAAGGCGGCCAATTGCGGGATCTTGGAAGCGACCGTAACGGCGGCGGGCATTTTCCTTGCGACCTGGGCGGCGTGGCTCGGACCGGAAAGGCAGGAGACGTGCTTGCACTTAGTCTCTTCCTCGATGATCTCGCTCATGCGTTTCAAAAAGATGCCGTCCGTCTCGATACCTTTGGCGACCGTGACGATGGGGTACGGTTCCTTCATCGCTTCGCCCAGTTGATGGGAGACGCTGCGCATAAACTGCGAAGGGGAGGCCATGACGAGAAGACGAGCGTCTTTCACGGCTTCTTCCAGACTGTTGGTGAATTCAAGATCTTCCGGCAGAGGAATGCCTGGCAGGAACTTGTAGTTCATGCGCTCTTTTGCCATTTCGCTGGTGTACTCTGGGAAAGCGCCCCAGAGCATGACGCGGTAGCCGTTCTCCAAAAGGGTGAGCGCGATGGCGGTTCCCCAGGCGCCGTCTCCGATAACGGAGATCTTCATGCCTTTCTGCGGTTTGGTGTAGTCGATCATAGTTTTAATTATTTTTTGTTGAGTAGGTGACGCAGCAGTCCTGCGCTTCCCACAAGGTAACGCTTTCAAGCTTTATTCCGTCCCTCGTTTTCACAACGGGAGATTCCAGTTCGTCATAGATCCACTTTGCGACAGATTCGCAAGTGGCGTTTCCCGAAAAGGCGGGAATATCGTTCAAATTGGCGTGATCGAGCTTAGAAAGAACCAGCTCGCTTATCAGCTTTTTCAGCTCTTCAAAATCGACGACCATGGCGCATTCATTGAGCGTTTCAGAAGAGACGCAGACTATGAGCTTCCAGTTGTGGCCGTGAAGCGGCTCCGCGCATCCGTCTTTAAATCTGACGGCGTGGGCCGCGCTGAAATTTGCTTTGACTTTGAGCTGATACATGCTTATTTTTTCGCGGCGAAAAGGTTCAGCTTTCCGCCGGCCAGGATCGTTTCGATATCTTTTTCGGTGAGGGAGTGGAAGAGAGTGATTTCTTTTCCGTCTTCAGTAGTTGCGCTGATCGGCTGTCCTTCTTTTAGCTGGGACCTCACGTTCCTGATGGAGATCTTTTCAGAGGCTCTCAGCTTTTCGAGATCCTCTTCTTTTACTGTGAGCGGCAGGATGCCGAAGTTTATGAGGTTGGCGGTGTGGATCCTCTCATAAGAAAGCGCGATGACGGCTTTGACGCCAAGGTACATAGGGCAGATGGCCGCATGCTCGCGGGAACTGCCCTGGCCGTAGGATAGGCCGGCCAGGATTATGCCGTGGCGGGAGGCATTCTTGACTTTCAGGGCTCTCTGATAGAAGGTCTCTTTGCCTTCTTCGTTAAAACAGTTGAAGACGTATTTCGCGTATTCCGGAATGTTGGACCTAAACTTCATGAAAGCGCCGGCCGGCATGATGTGGTCGGTCGTGATCTTGTCGCCGAGCTTGATCAGAATGTCGCCGTCGATGTTTTCCGGCAGGGGAGAGTTCTTGGGCGGTTCGCCGATGGTCGAGGCTCTCCTGACTTCCGGTCTTCTTCTGGGCGGCGGAACGACGAGCCAGTCGTCGTGGTCATAGTTTTCCGGTTCTTCTATTGCGGGGTACTTGATGACGTCCTGCTTTCTGGGATCCACGATCTCTCCGCAGATGGCGGCCATTACGGCGGTCTCAGGGCTGGCGAGGAAGACCAAATCGTTCGGCGTTCCGGTGCGGCCAGAGAAATTGCGGTTGAAAGTTCTGACACTGGCTATTCCCTCGGCGGGGGAGCAGCCGGATCCGATGCATGGTCCGCAAGCCGATTCAAGGATCCTGGCGCCGGCCGTCAGGAATGTTGAGAGCGAGCCGTCGCGGTCGATCATCTGCATGACCTGCCGGCTTCCGGGAGCGATGAGAAAGCTGACGTCCGGATGCACTCTCCGGCCTCTCAGCAAACTGGCGGCGATGGTGAGGTCGCGGTAGGAACTGTTGGTGCAGGAACCGATGATCACCTGTCCGACCTTGGTGCCTTCCACTTCGGAAATGCTTTTCACGTTGTCAGGGGAAGGGGACATGGCGACCAAAGGCTCAAGCTTCGCAAGGTCGATCTCGATGATTCTGTCGTAGGAAGCGTCCTCGTCGGGGAGCAATTCCGTGAAATCGTTGGGCCGACCCTGGGCTGTCAGGAATTCCTTGGTCCTCTCGTCGGAGGGGAAGATGCTGGTCGTGACGCCCAATTCGGCGCCCATATTCGTGATGGTCGCCCGCTGCGGGACAGTCAAAGTCTTGACGCCGGGCCCGAAGTACTCCACTATGCAGCCGACGTTGCCTTTGGTCGTAAGGATGGAAAGAAGCTTTAAAATAACGTCCTTGGCGGATACCCATTCAGGGAGAGAATTGGTGAGCTTGACTCCTATCACTTTCGGCCACTTAACGGTGAAGGGTTCGCCTCCCATGGCCAGGGCGACGTCAAGGCCGCCGGCGCCTATTGCAAGCATTCCCAGTCCTCCGCCTGTCGGCGTATGGGAATCGGACCCAAGGAGCGTCTTGCCGGGCTTGCCGAAGCGTTCAAGGTGCACCTGGTGGCAGATGCCGTTTCCGGGCAGCGAGCACTTTATGCCGAACCTTCCGGCAACCGATCTCAAATAGAGATGGTCGTTCATGTTGTTGGGACCCATTTGCGCGGTGTTGTGGTCGATATAGGAGACCGACAACTCAGTCTCAACTTTCTCCTTGCCCAGCGCCTCAAACTCAAGATAGGCCA
>JAFSWV010000170.1 GCA_017444325.1 bacterium
AACTTGCAATCTCATGATTTGATATAATTTTTTACCAAATGAGCATCAAAGACAAAATACTAGGTTTCTCCCTGGCCGGCATATCCGTCGTCGTCTGGGCCGCCACCTTTGTGGCGACCAAGTACCTTCTGCGCGATTTTTCAGCCCTGGAGATCCAGTATTTCCGCTTCCTTCTGGCCTACGTGGTGCTCTGGGGGATCTACCCCAAGATGGATAAAATAGAAAAAGGCGACGAATGGCTTTTCTGTTTCCTGGGCCTTACCGGTGCCGCCCTCTACCAGATGCTGGAGAACTGCGCGCTCTATTATTCCACCGCCTCCAACGTCTCCATCATTGTGGGCGCCGCGCCCATCATGACCGCCATCGTCGGCCGCTTCTGGCTTAAGACCAAATTAAGGCCCGCCTTCTGGCCCGGACTTTTCCTGGCCATGGCGGGCATCGTTTTGGTCAGCACAAGGGGCGACTTTTCCCTGAAGATCCATCCTTTGGGCGACCTTCTGGCCGTGGGCTGCATGATGTCCTGGGGCTTCTATTCCCTGGTCATGGACAGACTGAACGAAAAAGGCTACTCCCAGTTCTTCCAGATCAGGCGCTCCTTCTTCTGGGCCCTTGTCACGCTGCTCCCCTTATTTCTTTTAAGCCCCGTAAAAGAACTTCACGGCCTCTTCGGACTGAGCCTCGATTTCGCAAGGCTCCTTAAGCTCAATTTCCTGCTGCCCCTGCTTTTCCTGGGCATCCTGGCCTCCGCCATCAGCTTTGTGACCTGGAACAAAGCCTCCCAGATCATTGGCACCGTGAAATGCGCCGTGGGCATTTACCTCTGCCCCATCATCACGCTTCTTTTAGCCTGGGCGACGCTTGGCGAAACGCCCTGCCTGATGAGCCTCATCGGCACCGCCCTCATCCTGACAGGCGTTTTCATCACCTCTCTGAAAGGTTAAGATCACTTTGTCAGGAAAACGCGGAATCCCAGGTCATTGTAGCTCTTGCTTGGGGTACAACTGCGGTAGCGGCGCGTAGCGGAACGACAGTATTGAGAGTTGTCGTTCCAGCTTCCGCCCCTGATGGCTCGATAGCTTCCGCTTGTCTCTCCTTTGGGGTCAGTAACGGAATCGCTGTCAAGGTATTCCTTATACCAGTCGAGGCACCATTCGTAAACGTTGCCGTGCATGTCGTAAAGGCCCCAGGGGTTGGGATCATAACCGCCGACCGCATAATGCGCCGAGCTTTTTCCGCCGTTGTTCCAATAACGCGCCACTTCGCCCAAATTGGGGCACGCGTCAGTCCCCGTAAGATTCTTGCCGTTGTTAAGAGCCGTAGTCGTCAATCCCCTGCAGGCAAACTCCCACTGCCCTTCCGTGGGCAGGTCGAAATCTAAGCCTGTCTTGGCGCGCAGAACGCCCATGAAGGAATCTTCATCCACCGCGTTGTCAGCCGGCCAGGCACCTCCCTTGTTTGATCCGCGGATATCGTTGTAGGAAACTTTTTCCACCGGCCTTTTGACGCCTTCATACTCAGAAGGATTGATACCCATAACCAATTCGTACTGCCTCTGGGTGACCTCAAACACGCCGGCGTAGAAAGGTCTGGTCAGCGTCACTTTGTGTTCTACCTCGTTGGCCCCTCTGCCGGTTTCGCCCGCAGGACTTCCCATAATGTATGTTCCCGCAGGGATCAAGCGCAGGAGCAGCTTGGTAGTCTTGTAATTGTCATCCCAGCCGTCTGTCGGAACAGCGCTGAGGTAAGATATTGGGAAACTTTCCGCCTCTGTTCCGCCGGAAATATCTATGACCATGTAAGTCTCTCCGATGTCAAACGCCTCGGCCTGCACCTTAACTTTGAATTGGTCTGTTTTTACGGAATGGAAGCTATCGTCCGGGATCCAGATGACCTTGTGGCTTCCGGAACCGCAGAAAGTTTCGTTGAGCGAAGGATAGAGCGCTCCCTCAAGCGTCCCTTTTTCCCTTAGTTCAAAAGTCGTCGCCCCGTTGTCAGCGGAACCGTAAAACTTCATGTCATAGATCGTATACGCGTTCTCGGGAGTCATCGTATAGTTTATGACCACGTTTTTGGAACAAGGCTTGATCTGCAGGAAGCTTGCGCTCCCGACGGCGCCGTCGGCTCTGGCGCTGAAAGCGGAAATGGCGATAACCGCCAGGACCGCGGCAAGGGCTTTAACGCGCTTGCGCAGGAAAAGCGCCCCTAAGACTGCGAAGATCGCGAAAAGCGCCGGCTCGGGCAGGATCGTTACCGTGCAGGAGAAGGCTTCGCTTGTCCTGGAACTTGTGACGGTCTCGGTGATCTCGTAGGTGTCGTTCTTGGGAAGATAAGAATACTCGGAAGCGTTGTAATTCCAGGTAGTCGTTCCTTCCAGAGCTGTTCCCGTTGCGTTGGAAAAGATCGAAGCAACTATGGTCTCGTCCGACTCGTCAACAGCTTCGATGGTCAGGGAGACGGGATTCCCGTCCGCCAAGGCGCTGCTGTAGGATATCGGATCGGTGGGTTTCAGGACGATCGTCTTAAGCTCGCTTCCGTCGAAGCTGCCGGCTTCCGACCAGCTCTCGTCGCAGAAAGCGGCAAGGCAAAACAGAGCGGAGACGACCAAAAGGATCGCTTTTTTCATTTTGTTTTCCGGGCGTTGAGCGTTAAGTGTGCTGCTTTGTACCGTAAAAATTGTATCAAAAAAGGCCCGCGGACGCGGGCCTCGAAAAGTTAAAATCACATCTACTCGCTTTGAACCAGGACAACGCGGAAGCCGTGGTTGTCGGAGGTGAAGCCAGGGCTGTAGAAGATGCGGAAAGCAGAGCGGCAGCAGGCGGCGTGATTGCCCCAGCTTCCGCCCCGGACAATACGCTTATCTCCTTCTTCTCCGCCATGCGGGTCTGTGGCCGGATCTCTGTTCCAATTCTCCCACCAATCCAGACACCACTCAACCACGTTGCCATGCATATCGTACAATCCCCAGGCGTTCGGAAGATACGAACCAACTTTGGCATGAGCGATGTAATTGCCGTCATCATCCTTATCGCTGCCGCCATTGTACCAATAGCGGCCGACCTCAGCCATTTCGTCGCACTCATCAAATATAGACAAATTCTTCCCGCTGTTCAAAGCTGTGGTAGTGCCTGCTCTGCAGGCGTACTCCCACTGCGCTTCCGTGGGAAGGTCGAAAGCCTGATTGGTCTTGGCGCGCAGAACGCCAAGAAAAGAATCCGAGTCAACGTCGCTGCTCTCAGGCCAGCCGGCTCCTTCTTCCCTTCCTCGAATCATTTTGTATGAAACGCATTCCACCGGTCTGGCATCGCCTTTATGATTTGACGGATTTGATCCCATTATCAGGTCGTACTGTTTTTGAGTTGTCTCAAACACGCCAATGAAAAAATCTTTTGTCAAAGTCACTTCGCGCTGGACTTCGTCCTCGTCCCTTCCAAGTTCATCCTCGGGGCTGCCCATGGTGAATTTGCCGGCGTTGATCTTGCTAAGCACCATCTTCGTGGTCTTGTATTCCTCCGTCCAGCCGCCTTCGGGAACTCCGTTTAGATAGCTTATCGGATAGCTTTCGGCGTCAGGGCCTCCCGAAAGATCGATGACCATGTACAACCTGTTTGTCACTGCCGGAGGGGCGGGAGGAATATCGCTGCCGACGAACGCAGGGGAGGCGGCGTTGGGAAGAAACTTGAACGCCGCCGTCGCCTTGCCCCTCGCGTTGGCGGAAAACTTGACTTGCAGATCCGCGCCTTTACTTGCGTGCTTAAAGTTTTTGCCAACAAGTTCAGGAGTGAAAGCGTAGGCGGCGACGCTTCCGGAGCTGTTTTCGTGGGATAGTATGTCCAAAACCGCTGCCTTTTGCGTCTTGAAGTTGTCGATGTCTTTCGTATCTATCGTTCCGGAAGATTTCAAAGACGCTTGCGTTGGTTTGTTTGTTTCGGTCCCGACCACAAAGGCAAAATTCGCGGCAACGTCTTTTTCCGCCCAACTGAATTTTCCTTTTTTCGATTTGACGGAGATCTTTTGGGTAGCGGTCTTTGTCCCGAAACCTTTCTTCTCTTCGGGAAGCAGTGTCGGAACAGAAAGGCAGCTGCCGAGAGCGTTGCGGATCGAGACGCTGCTCTCCCCTTCTGCAAGCGCTTTCATGGCGGTTTCGCTAAGCGTTCCGCTCAGCTTAAGCGTAGTCTTGCCCTTAACATATTTTTGAACGTTCACGACTTCCTGCGTGACAGTGTCTGCTAACGCCGCTCCCGCCGTAAAGAAAATTATGGCAAAGAAAGTCAGGATATATCTTTTCATTTGATCCTCCGAAAAAACAGGCTTGCCAAGGGTTAACAGTATCTTGCTTTTTTATACAATGCTATCAAAAAAGCCAATTGTTTTGTATATACAATAAAAAAAGGCCCGCGTCCGCGGGCCTTTTTTGTTTGGCAATTTTTGCTTTTGCAATTTACTTGATGTTCTGAGCGCCTTTGCCGGGGATGGCGCCGAAGAGCTTCAGGGCGTCGTCCAGGGGGTAGCGGTTGCCGAACATGTCGACTTTCGAGACGATGGTGCCCTGCTGCGGAAGGCCCAAGACGGAACGGAGAGCGTTCAGTTTGTCGGTGTCGAGGGTTGCGGTCTCGGAGTACTTCATGGAAAGGAAGGCGTTGAGGTACGGGGCGTTCAGGCGGCCCTTGAAGACGTTGGGATCTTCCAGGGTGGTGTTTTCCTGAGCGGATTCGATGCCGAAGTTGCCTTCCATGTCATCCTCGAAATCCTCAACCTTGACTTTGATGACGGAGGGGGATTTCGTGACCTGGGCGTCGGACTGGCGGTTCAGGAAGAAGACGTTGCCGTCGAGTTTGGTCTTTTTCGTCTTGTCCAGGCCCTTGGTGTTGTCGAAGCCCGTGAGCACGCTGAGGCCGATGACGTTGTCCTTGATCTCGGAGTTCATGTTGGCGTTGACGCGGACGCCGAAGCCCATGTCGGAAAGCTCGCTGGTGCGGCTCCAGGTGAAGAGCACGGTGTTGTTCTTGAAGATCCATTCCACCGCGCCCTGCTCGGGGTTGGAGGAGATGACGTTGGCGCCGATCATCAGGTTGTTGCAGAAAACGTTGTTTTCCATGATGACCTTGCCCTTGTACCAGTTGAGGTTCACAGCGATGTTGCCGGCGTTGACGAAGGCGCAGTTCTTGAAGGTGATGTCGCCTTCGGCTCTGTTGGCGGTGGCGGCGTAAACGAGGTAGCGCTTGCTGGAAGCGAACGGTGTGTCGCCCTTGGCGGGAGGCTCAAGCCACATGCCGGTGTCGACGCCCTCGGGTTTGCCCTTGGTGGCGTGGTAGCTCTGGGCCTGGCCGTCGTCGAAGATCAATCCGTCGAAGACCATATTGACGTCCTTGGGAGCCGGTTTGGTCTTATCGAACTCGATCGTGAAGATGCCGAGTCCGGTGCCCTTCTTGTCGTTGTTTTCATTCAGGGGCTGGAACATGGTCTTGTACTTCAGAGGATCTCTTTCACTGAAGTCGGCTTTGTAGCCGCCGATTATGGAGACGGGCTTGTCGATAAGGAACCAGTTGCATTTCAGATTGCCGGGATAGATGCCTTCGGCCAGATGGATGGTGTCGCCGTCCTGGGCTTTTTCAAGAGCTTTCCAAAGACTCTTCAGAGGCTCTTCTTTCGTTCCTTCCTTGCTGTTCTTGCCGGTGGAGAGAGAAACATAGATGTCGCCGGCCATAAGGGAGCCGGAAACGGCAAGCAGAGCGAGAAGCATAAAGAATTTTTTCATGTGTTCTCCTTTTGATTAAAAATTAGGGGGTAACAACGAATTTATTTTAACATAAAAATGGGCTGCTTATTTGACTTTCGTGAGCTTCAGGACCGCGGAATCGTACTCCGGACGCATAGTGAAGCCGATGCCGACTTCCATAAGCACTTCGCCGCTTAAGACTTCGCCGTTGACAACGGTGTGAAGCTTGGGATTGCCCTTCTTGTCAAGAACGTAGTTGACTTCCTCAACTTTGTACTTGGCCTTGGGGTCCAAGCCCTGGAGTTTTACGGGCGGCGGATAGTCGCCGCAATAGACCATGTTGAGGCCGTAGAAGAACTGCACGGCTTTGGATTTGGTCTTGTCAACGTACATGATGGAAGCGTAATTCTCCTTGTAAGGAGACACAAGGCGGTAGAGGTCGCCCTGCTGGACGATAGGACGGATCTCCTTCTTGTAAAGGGCGACGGCCTTGGTGGAGAATTCCAGCTCTTCTTCCGTCATGTTCTTGGGATGCAGCTCGAGGCCGAGGCGGCCGGACATGGCGACGTCAAAGCGGTACTTGATGGGCGTGACGCGGCCGGTCTGATGGCTTGGAACGGCGGTGACGTGGCAGGCCATGGCGTTGGCGGGATAGAACTGCGTTTCGCCCCACTGGATGAAGATACGCTGCCTGGCATCCGTGTCGTCGGAGCCCCAGAATTCCTCAGCGTGCTGCTGGAAACCATACTCCGCGTGGGCGCCGCCGGAAGAGCAGGCCTGGAAGATGATCTTGGGGTATTTCTTGCGCAGCTTTGCGATGAGCTCATAGACGCCCATGGTGTAGTCGAACCAGAGGTTGGCGCATCTTTCGCCTTTTAAAAAATCCGAGCCGTAGTTCATGAAGTCCGCGTTGGCGTCCCATTTGATGTAAGAGAGGCCCGGAGCGGCTTTCAAAACGGCGTCGATCTGGTTGAAGATGTTTTCTCTGACTTTGGGGTTGCTCATGTCGAGGACGACCTGGGTGGCGCCGCGGCCGCAGCGCAAGACCCTGTTCTCCCCTCTTATGATCCATTCCGGATGATCGTGGGCGATCTGGCTTCTGGTGTTGGCCATTTCCGGCTCGAACCAGAGACCGAGCTTAAGGCCGCGCTTTTTTGCCTGCTTGACCAGGTAATTGAGGCCCTTGGGAAGCTTGTCCCTGTTCCAAGTCCAGTCTCCCAAGCCGGTGCAGCCGTTGTTGCGGACGAATTCGCCCTGGGCGAACCAGCCGTCGTCGATGACGAACATTTCGCCGCCGATCCTCTTGACGCCGTCCATCATGTCGAGCAGCACCTGGTCGGAAAGGCTGAAGTAGGCGCCTTCCCAGCTGTTAAGAAGCACGCTTCTCAGTTCATGCCCCCTGGGGATCGTGAAGTCCCTGGCCCAGGTGTGGAAATTGCGGGAGACCTGGCCTTTTCCCTTGTCGGAGTAGGTGAGTAAGAATTTCGGCAGCGTCAAGGTTTTGCCGGGGTCCAGAATGTAGGGGCCGGAAAGGTTGGCGGCGCCGCCGTAAATGTGCAGATCATCGTTGGCGTCATGCAACAGATCGATGTGCCAGGAGCCGGACCAGGCCAGGGCGCCGGCAATGATCTGTCCTTCCGTTTCCGTAGCCTTTCCACCTATGGAAAGCATAAAGGAGGGGTTGTTGCCCCAGGCGTCCCTGACGCCGGACCTGGCGTCAAGTTCGATGTGCCCGCCGCGGGGGATCTCGCTTTCCGCAACGAAAGCTTCCGAAG
>JAFSWV010000171.1 GCA_017444325.1 bacterium
CGTCCGATGACGGAGGCGGAAAATCTAAATTTATTCCCACAGAAGGAAGCATTTCCATAACAAGCTCCGTACCTGAAAGGCCCGCGACGATCTTAGATTCGCCACAGGCAAACCGTTTCGCGTATTCTCCAGTTATGAAAACATCCGCAAATTTGTCTATATCCAGTCCGCATAAATTAACAGCGTAATCGAATGCTTCGCCAAGATTGTTCATGGCGTCCTCAAGATACAATTCATCGTAATGTCTAACTAACATTTTTTCCTATTTAATTTTTGATAATTGGCAAATATACTTCTACAGAAGTATATCAAAAGCCAAATAAAAAAACCGGCAGTGGTCTTGCCGGTTTTAAGGTGGCGGAGAGACAGGGATTCGAACCCTGGATACGGTTACCCGTATACTGCCTTTCCAAGGCAGCCCGATCGACCACTCTGGCATCTCTCCTTATTTCGTTGGTGGGCCCAGAAGGACTTGAACCTTCGACACGCGGATTATGAGTCCGCTGCTCTAACCGACTGAGCTATGGGCCCAAGACCTTTTCAATGGTGTGGCGTATAATGTAGCAAAAGCGGACTTTTTTGTCAACGGTCGGAGAGCCTTTCAGCGTCAGCTTTGCGGTCCAAGGCGCGGTTGCGGTAATAGAGCATTAGGTCTATTATGACCATGATGAGATCCGCGATGTAGAGGTATATGACGCCGTCCATGGAATAGATGACCTTGTGCAGGATGCCGGCGGTATAGCCTACGATGACCACGTAGCTGAAGATGGCGCTCTTGCCCTTGGCCGTCCTGGAAACGTAGGAATGGTGGATCTGGAAGGGCCAGGCAAATCCGAAGCAGATCAGCATTACGCTTTCGAAGATGCTCATATTACTCCTTGGGGATGATGACCAAGCGGAAGCCGTAGGAGTTGAAAATGGGTCCAGGGGAATGGTACATCCTTCTCGCCGACCGGCAGTGTTCCGCGTGATGAAAGAAACTGCCGCCGCGGATGATACGCCAAGTGCCTTCTGTTGCCCCAACCGGGTCGACGGCGTCGCCGTCGTATGAACCGAACCAGTCCAGGCACCATTCATGTACGTTGCCGTGCATGTCATAGAGGCCCCAGGCGTTCGGCAAATAACTGCCGACTATGGTGTGTTCGCCGTTGTAACCGCCTTTGCCGTCGTTTCTGTTGCACCAGTAACGGCCGAGCTTGTTCAATTCCGGATCTTCATCGACATCCGTTATGTCTGTCCCGTTGTTCCAGGCGGTGGCCTTGCCGGCTCTGCAGGCGTATTCCCACTGCGCTTCGGTGGGAAGATCGAAAACGCACTGGTATTTTTTCCTGATCAAGCCGAGGAAGCTGTCCTCGTCCGGGTCTTTGGAAAGCGGCCAGGATGCCCCCCCTCTCAGCATATAGTAGGAAACGCCTTCCACGGGGTGCGTGTCCCCTTTTGTGCCTTTGGAAGGACTTTCTCCCGTAATGCCGCGGTATTGTTGCTGCGTGAACTCGAATACCCCGATGTAGAAAGCCTTGGTGAGCTTAACCTGATGCTGAGTCTCATAGTCACGTCTTCCCAATTCGTCAGCGGGGCTGCCCATGGTGAATGTGCCCGGCTCGATCCTGCGGAGCCAAAGTTCCTTGGTGCGGCAGGCGTCGTCGCTGAGGTCGGGAGCGACGGCCGATATGCCGAGCGCGTTCTCTTCAAGATCCAAGACAAGGTAGACTGCCTCGTCGGTGACGTCCTCGTATTCGTATCTAATTTCCAGTTCGCCAGCTAGGTATTGGTGGTCTTCATCGGGGACCCAGGTAAGTTTGTGCTCGCCGGAATCTGTCGCTATACCTGACGCGCCCTGGCCATACAGCGTGCCGATGTCGCTGAGGAGGTATTCCGTGCCGTCGTCCGTTTCGCCATAGAACTTGACTCGGAAGACCGGAAGGGTGTTGGTGGCAGGAAGTGTGTAGTTGAAGTTCTGCCTAGTCATCTTTCCCCTTGAGGAAAGGAAGAAGCGGAAGCCGTTGTAGTAGAAACCGCCGGCGGAATTGTAGAACATGCGGGCGGCGCAGCGGCAGTACTTGGCGGCGTCAGTGTAACTGCCGCCGCGGATAACACGGAAGTTTCCTGTATCCGGTCCTTTCGGTTCCTTGACGGGATCGCTGCTCAAGTTGTCGGCGTACCAGTCCAGGCACCATTCGGTGACGTTGCCGTGGCAGTCGTAGAGGCCCCAGTCGTTGGGAAGGTAGGAGCCGACATCCGTGTGTTCCTCGTAGTAGCCTTTCCCGTCATTTGTGTTGTAGCTATAGCGGCCCAGCTTGTTGAGGTTTTCGTCCTCGTTTTCGCTGCTGAGGTTCGTGCCGTTGTTCAAAGCCGTGGTCTTGCCGGCCCGGCAGGCGTATTCCCACTGGGCTTCCGTAGGCAGGTCGTAGAGGTTGCCGGCCTTTGCCATCAGTTTTCCAAAGAAGCTCTTCTTGTCGACTTCCCTGTCGGCCGGCCAATTGGCGCCCTTTTTGCTTCCTCTGAGATCATCGTAGGAAATCTGCTCCACAGGGCGCGTCTCGCCAAAGTACTTCGCGGGATTTTTCTCGGTAATTCCCTTGTACTGCCCCTGGGTGGTCTCGAAGACTGCCATGTAGTAGGCTTTCCTCAGCTTGACCTGGTGTTCCGTTTCGGCGCCGGAATGGCCTTTTTCGTAGGAGGGGCTGCCCATGGTAAAGGTGCCTGGCTCGATTCTTTTGAACCAAACTTCCTGCGTCCGGCAGGTAGCGTAATTGAGGTCAGGTCCTGTCGTTGAGGTTCGCATCTTGTTGGCAGCGATGTCAAGGACAAGGTAGTCGGCCTTGTCTGTCACGTCCTCATATTCCGCCCTGTATTCCGTAAAGCCTATAAGATTGGTGTGGTCGGTGTCGGGGATCCAGACGACCTTGTGAATTCCGGCGCCCAGGACGATCTCTGAAGCGCCGTCCTCTTCCAAATGGCCAACGTCGGTCAGAAGGAACTCCGAGCCGTTTCCATCTTTGCCGTAGAATTTCGTCTTGAAGACCGGCAGCGTGTTGTCGGAGTCGGTCAGCAGCTCGTATTCGAATTCTTCCCTGTCTGGAGCAGTCTCAGGTCTCACAAGAGCGATGCGAAAACCGACGACAGAATAGTTAGACAAGCCGGGAATAAACAGAGTATTGCGGTGGGCCGAGCGGCAGAATATGGCAACATCGTCCCAGGCGCCGCCCCGGCAAACGCGCAAACCGCCGTGGTCGGGGCCAAGGGGATCAGTTACTGGAGAATTGCCGTAGGATCCGTACCAGTCGAGACACCACTCGAAAACATTGCCGTGGCAGTCGTAGAGGCCCCAGTCGTTGGGAAGGTATGATCCGGCCTTGGCGGTGCCATAATATTTGGTGCTTTTGTAAACGCCCTTTTTGTCGTAGATACTTTTGCCGCCGCCGCTGTAAAAATAACGTCCGAGCTTGCTGAGCTCCGGAT
Source organism: bacterium (assembly GCA_017444325.1). GTDB lineage: Bacteria > Auribacterota > UBA3054 > UBA3054 > UBA3054 > UBA3054. Next base: position 3,463 of record JAFSWV010000171.1, read on the forward strand.
CCTCATCCTCTTCCGTTATGTCGGTTCCGTTGTTCCAGGCGGTAGCCTTGCCGGCCCGACAAGCGTATTCCCACTGAGCTTCCGTAGGCAGGTCGAAAATCAGGGAGCCGCCGGTCTTCTCTCTCAGGGCGTAAAAGAAGGTCGGGCACTCAACGTTCCGGCCTTTCTTATCCACGTAAAAATGCTTCTCGTCCACCTGGCGGTCCTTGGGCCAGCCGGCGCCTAAGGTAGCGCCGCGCAAAAGTTCGTAGGTAATGCTGTCCATAGGCCTGGTGGAGCCTTTGTATTTGGAGACGTTGTAGCCGGCAATATATTTAAACTGCTTCTGCGTCGTCTCGAAAAGCGAGAGATAAAAGGCTTTGGTCAGCGTCACTTCGTGCTGAATCTCGCCGCTATCCCTGCAAAGCTCGTCGTCGGGAGAACCCATTGTAAAAGTGTCAGGCTCGATCCTGCGAAGCCAGAGTTCCTTCGTTTTGCATGTGCTCTTCTTGACATTGGGAGCATCGCTCTGATAACGCATTTTGTTCTTCTTCAGATCAAGGCAGAGGTATTGGGCTTCGTCCGAGACGTCCTTGGCCTCGAATTTTATCACGATGGTGCCGGCATCTACCCGCTTGCAATCCTTCTTGGCGTTCCAAACGAGCGTGTAAGTTCCCGGGCCCACGACAACGCCGGTCCTGCCCTCCCCTTCCAGAGTCTTAATTTTTGCTGGCTTCTTCTTGCCTGGGATCTCAGCGATGAACGAGACCTCGAAGACCGGCAGAGTGTTCTCCTCGTCGTCCGCCTTTACTTCGTAGTTTATCTCGATCTTGCCGTCGCCTGTGACGTTAGTGGTGTAGCCGACAAGTCCTGCGAAAAGATAACTGGAGAACGCGAAAATCAAAAGCGTAAGGAGGAATTTTTTCATATCTTTGTTTCCTTATTTTTCAAGGGGAGGCGCCAGATCATGACGCCGCTGGCGATGAGGCCGACGGAGCCGGCCAGAACGTCGGAAATGAGGCGGCCCCAGAAGAGCCACAGGACTTGGTCGAGCCAGAGGGCCACGAAGGCCAGAGGGATGGTCAGGACCACGATCCTTAAGATGTTGAGCAGCGCGCCGCCCAGAGGCTTGCCGCAGCCGGTCAGGAAGAAACCGGAATAGCGGTGGATCTCGAGGAGGCCGAAGCCCCAGGAGATAATGTAAAGGCCGTGGCGCATGAGCACGCAGACCTCGGGATCATTGGAAAACTGGTGGGCCAGGGGATCGGCGATAACCGTGAAGAGGACGGCTATGGCCAGAAGGTAAAGTCCCGCGAAAAGGTTGGCGGTCTTATAAATTTGCTTAAGCCTGTCGTAAGCTTTGGCGCCGTAATTCTGGGCCGTCATGGCGGTAAGTCCGAAGCCCACGGACATGGGGATCATGAAGGCCAATGTCTCAAGCCGGTTCACGGCGCCCATGGCCGCCACCGCCACGTCGCCGAAATGGGCCGCGATGCGGGTGACCACGGTCTGGCCGACGGGCAGAATGATGGAGCCCAGCATGACGGGAACACCGAAAGAGATCTCCTTCTTCCAATATTGCAGCGTGGTGGCCATTGGCAGAGGCTTCCAGCGCATCAACTCGTACTTCTTGTTAATAAGCACCCAGGGAAGGATGGCGCCCAGGGCCTGGGAAATGATGGTGGCCAGAGCCGCGCCCTCGATGCCCATTTCCGGGAACCCGAAATTACCGAAGATAAGGCAGTAGTCCAAAACGATGTTGGTCATGGTGCCGGTCAGGATGGCCGCGCTGGCCATCTTGGTGTCCCCTATCACGATCAGAATGTCGCCGCCCAAAAGTCCGACCATGCCGGTCACGCAGCCCAAAAACCAGATGTCCATGTAGCCGCAGACTTTTTCCAGCGTGTCACCAGCGGCGCCCAGCTTCAGAAAGAGCAGGTGGGAATAGCACTTGCCGATTATGGCCAGAAGGAATGAGAGCAGCACCGCCAGATAAAAGCCGCTTCTGATGGTCTCCTGGGCTCTTTGCTTGTCCTGGGCGCCCAGGGCCTGGCCGGAGATGGTCATAATGCCGGCGAAGATGCCCCTAAAGATGCAGCCGCAGAGCATGACCACAGGAAGCGTGAAGCCCATGGCGGCCAGAGGGCCGGTGCCCAATTTGCCGACGAAGTAGGTGTCGACAACATTGTAGAGGGAAATGGCGATGGTGCCTATAAGCATGGCCGAGCTGGTCTTCAGCATGATCATGCCGATCGAGCCGGTGGTGTAGAAGGCTTTGTTTTCCGCCATTAAAGCTCACCCTCCAGCATGAAGTCGTCGTCAAATTTTTTGATGGTTGTCCAAACGATCTTGGGAGACTTTTTCGGCGTCTGGCAGAGTGATTGCGTTATGGGAGATCTCGTTCCGCCCAAAAGCTTGGGAGCGATGAAGACCGTGATCCTGTCCGCCAGTTTTGCTTTGAGGAAAGAGGTGAGCGTTTCGCTTCCGCCTTCCACGAGGATTCCGCTAATGCCGAGTTTGGCCAGCGCTTTCAAAAGTTCAGGGAGCGAGACTCTCTCTCCTTTCGTTTTGATGACGGTGAAGCCGCGCTCTTTCAGCTTTTTTATCCTGTCGGCCTTGGCTTTTTGGGAGACCGCGATAATTATTTTTTCGCTGGGAGTGTTTTTTGTGAGTCTTCCATTGTAACTGAGTTTCGCCTCTGAATCGAGCACGATCTTAAAGGGCTGGCGCTCCTTTTTGGAAAGGCGGATGCCAAGGGAGGGATCGTCCGCAATAACGGTCTTGGAGCCCACGAGCACGGCGTTGTATTTCGCCCTGAGTTTGTGAGCCTCATAGCGGCTTTTTTCGTTGGAGATCCATTTCGCGTCGCCGCTTTCGGCCGCCAGTTTTCCGTCCAGGCTCATGGCCCATTTCAGATGAATGAAGGGACGGCCTTTTTCCATCCTGGCGTTGAAGACTTCGTTCAGTTCCCTGCAGTCGGCTCTGTCAGCAACTGTGACTTTGATGCCGGCGTCCGTTAGGATCTTGACAGCGCGGCCGGCGTGCTTGGGATTGGGATCGATCGTTCCTATTTTCACCGCGGCGAATTGGTTTTCGATGATGGCTTTCGTGCAGGGAGGCGTGCGGCCGTAGGTGGAGCAGGGTTCCAGCGTGACATAAATGACGGCGCCTTTAAGGTCATGGCCTTTCTTTTTGGCGTCCTTGATGGCGCGGATCTCCGCGTGGTCGCAGCCGGCGACCTGATGGTAGCCCTCGCCTATTATTTTGCCGCCTTTAACGATGACTGCGCCCACCATAGGGTTAGGGGCGCAGGTCAAGAGGGCTTTCCGGGCCAATTCTATCGCTCGCTGCCAAAAGGCTTCCTCAGTCATAGGATACCTCGAAGCCCCAGGCTTTCAGAATGTTCTTTTCATTAGCGCCGGCGTTTTTGATTATCCCGTGGGAGAATTCCAAACGCTTGGGATATTTCTTCCTCAGTTCGTCGAAACGCTCGGCGCGCCTGGTGTCGCCCATGTCGAGCGTCTCGCACATGGCGGTGTCGTCCGCTTCCGGGTCGTAGAGGGCGCTCACGGCCTTGTAGAGGGCCTTTTCTCCTGTGAGGCCGCTGAGATCCACTTCGACCTTTCCGCCCTGCTCGTAGGGCGCGCGCCAGGTCTTTTCCTTGCCCAGAAAATCGCAGACGGCGGAGTAGATCATTTCCGTGCCGCGGAGCTTGCCGTCCCAGGAATAGCCCGCGATGTGAGGAGTTGCGATCTGGGCGCAGCAGAGGATGTCCTTGTCGGGACAGGGCTCGCCTTCCCACACGTCGGCGTAGAAGTCCAGGTCTCTCACTTTCATGAGCCTAACTTTCAAGGGCGCGCTGTCGATGACGGCGCCTCTTGAAGCCTGGATGAGGACTGCGCCTTCCTTAATCCGAGAGAGCTTTTCCGCGTCGATGAGATGATAAGTCTTGTGCGGACCTTCGGTCGTAAGGTCGGTATGCAGCGTCACGATGTCGCAGCTCAGCGCTTCCTCGTAAGTTGCGCTCGTAAAGTCTTTGTCGCGCTCCGCTCTAGGCGGATCGCAAAGCACGGGCTTCAGGCCGAGCGCTTCGGAATACTTCGCGACTCTTGACCCAACTTCGCCGACGCCGATGATGCCGATGGATTTCCCCGCCAATGTTTGCTTGTTGCGGCAGGCGTGCAGAAGCAAAACCGCCATCACCCACTCCGTAACGGAAGTCGCGTTGGAGCCTCGGGCGGCGGCCCAGGGAATGTTGTGAGCTTTAAGGGCTTCCTTGTCGAGGTGCTCGCTGCCGCTGGTGGCGGTGGCGATGAACTTAACTTTCGGAGCAGCTTTCAGGAACTCCTCGTTCACTTTCGTGACCGAGCGCACGCAGATGATGTCGGCGTCCCTGATGGCGGAAAGATCGAGAGGCCTGCCCTGAAAAGTCCTGGCGACGCCAATCGTACCGAAGGAAGCTTGCACTTCCCTAATGTTCTCATCGAGCGCAATAAGCATGATCTTTAAGAATACTTATGGTTGCGCCACATGAAGAAGAGACCGGCGATCACGAAGAGAATATCCGGGAACCAGATGCACAGGTAAGGATAGAGCCCGTAATTCTCCTTGAAGGTCTCCACCAGAATGATGAGAGAGTAGTGCAGCGCGATAAGCGCTAAGCAAATAAGGAAGCCGATGGTCTTTTCGCTGCGGTGCGCCCTGATGCCAAGAGGAATGCCCAGGAGCGCGAAAGCAATGGACGCGAAAGCGTAGGCCGCGCGCTTGTTGATCTCCGTCAGATAGCGGCTGCGGTAGTCCATGTTGTTGTGGAAGGACTGCAGCCAGGTCTCGTGCCATTCTTCGAAAAGCTTTGTCGTTTCGCCTTCATTGCCGTCTATTTCCTTCAAGGCCGCGATCATCTCTTCGTAGCTCTTTTCGTTAACGGCCGCGACCCAGGCGTCGTTCATTTTCTTGATGCCGACTTTGGAGAGCATCTGCTTGAAGGGCTTTTTGCCTTTCAGTCTGCCCCAAAGAGTGTTGCCTTGTCTAATGTCTTTTTTGGCCTGGGCGATGAGCGCTTCTTTCTTTTCTTTCGGCAAAGCTTTTACGTACTTGTCCTTCTCCTCGTCGGAAAGCTGCTTGAAGCCTGGCTCCCTGCGGCAGGCGTTCCTTAACATCAAGTTCTCGCGGTCCGCAATCATCTCCTTGATGTCTTCCGTAACCAGCCCCTTGGGATCCTTCCTGATCATTTGCGCCGTCTCTTCTTTTATCTGGCGCTTCTTGGGGTCAAGGTAGAAGTGGATGATAACGCGGCCGGCCTGTGACATAAGGAAAGCGTTCGTGCGGCGCGTGTCCCTTTCCTCGGTCGTCACCTGATTCAGTTCCAGCTGAAGCTTGGCCTGGGCGCGCTGGTAATGGAGGCGGCCTTCCTTCGCTTTGATGTTGCGGTAATGCGTGGAAAGATCCTCGATAAGCTCGATGTCTTTCAGCTCCTCATCGTGCTTCTCGCCGATCTTGATGCGATACGGTCCTATCGCTTTGAAAGTGCCCGTCTCGATCAGCGCCATCGGATCTTCGACGTCGTAGTTGGCGACGAGCTCTCTCTGCTTTTGCTGAGCAAGCGGCAGTACGTTGTTGTGCGCATAGAAGGAAAGGATCGCGATGACGGTCGCCAGCGCGATGGTCGGGAAAGCAATGCGGAAAATGGAGACGCCCGTCGCTTTCATGGCCGTGATCTCGCCGTCCGCGGAGAAGCGGCTGTAAACAAGGAGGCTCGCGCCAGCTACCGAGAACGGCAGGGCGTAGCAAAGCACCTGGGCCATCACGATGCCGATGAATTCCAGAATAGTTAGGACGTCGAACTTCTTAAGCACAAGCTCGAAGACCTGCAGCAGACTTCCCATGACCATCATGAAGGTAAGCACGACGAGCGCCATGATGAAAGTCATCAGAACGGAATTCAGAATATAGAAATTCAGGACTCTCATGCTGAGAGTCTTGCCGAAAACAAGGCCCAGGAAGGACCACTTTTGTTGCTTTTTATCAGCCATTAAAGAGAGCCCTTAGTGCTTGGAATGCCTTTGCTCCTGGGGTCGTACGTGAGAGCGGAGCGCATCGCCCTGGCCGTGCCTTTGAAGATCGCCTCGGAAACGTGGTGCGCGTCTTTGCCGGATCTGGCGGTTATGTGCAGATTAAGCCCCGCCTCGACGGCCACGGCGCGCCAGAACTCCTCAACGAGGGAAGTCTGGAAGGTCTTGATCGTTTCCTGCTGCCACTCTACGTTCCAGGCGAGGAAAGGACGGCCGCTGAAGTCCAGGGCCACTTCCGCCAGCGCTTCGTCCATTGGCAGAAGCATGAAACCGTAGCGGTAAATACCCGCCTTGTCGCCCACCGCTTCCTTAAGGGCTTTGACAAGGCAGATGCCGATGTCTTCCACGCTGTGGTGATCGTCCACTTTCGTGTCGCCCTTGGCTTGCACCTTAAGGTCGAAGCAGCCGTGCTTGGCGAAAAGTTCCAGCATGTGGTCGAGGAACGGGACTCCGGTGTCAACTTCGTAGCTGCCGGTCCCGTCGATGTTGAAGCTGAGACGGATGTCAGTCTCGGCGGTTTTTCTTGCTATTTCTGAGGTGCGGGGATTTGTTTCCATTTTATTTTATCTTGGCGGCTTCCGCCTTGAGGTCGTTGAGGAATCTGTTGTAGATGTCTTTCGCATTGGGCGTGAGTCCGGAATTGATGACTTCCGTGTCCATGTTCTTTTCGTCGAGCGTGACGGTCGTCACTTTGTTCCAGGCGAAGGGACGCGACTTTACATCGATCGGCACCAGCCAGCGGACCGGCAGGATGTCGCCGGAAGGCGTCAGCGTGTTGTGCTCGATGTAAACGCCGAAAGTCCCTGGCTTGATGGAGGAGTTCTTGAAGCTGAAGATGCCGTTCTCGTCCGTCATGACTTTCTCGATCTGGCCCTGGACGATGAGCTCGTCCTCTTTGGCGCCGATGGTCTTAACACTTTCTTTCGCCTGCTCGCAGACTTGCGCAGCAGCCTTGGCCACCGCGTTGGTGTCGATGAAAACGCTGGCGTCGAATTCGGCCGGCTTTTTGGATTTGGGCTTCTTTGCGGTCTCGGGCGGAACTTCCAGGACGTGCATGAGCGCCAGTTCCTCAGGAGATATGCGCTGGACTTTGCTTACGATCTGCACGGGCTCGTCGCCGATGCCGGCGTACTGCTTCTCCTCGACGCTGTAGTTGAAAGAAGCTTCGTCGAAGGCGAGGCGTCCCTTTTCCTTCAGCGTCTCGAGCTTCGCTTCCCAGAATTCCGCGCCCTTCTCATACATGGAACGGCCGGCCGGCGATTCCGCGGCGCGCTTGCGGCAGTAGAGAGCGTACTCTTTGTAGTTCTTCACGCGCTTTTCTATTTCAGCCTGCTCTTCCTCGGTCAAAGGCTTTGCGGCGTCGGATCCTTCCTTCTTTTCCTCGGTCTCGGGCTTGTTTTCCTTTTTGTATATCTCCAGGGCCTTCTGGGCTTTCTCCGCGAATTCCGACTGCAGCGTGCGGTAAGCGGCCTCGGCGTTGGCTTCCGCAAGTCCTGATTTCTCTTTCTCCAGGGCCGCCAGCTTTGTGTAAGCGTTGGAGTTTATGAGACAGACTTCCGCTCCCAGAACGGGCACGTTGTTGAAACTAGCCTGTCCCGTGACATCGTAATTCGAACGCATAAGGGGAATGCCCCCCGCAAGCAGACCGGCGCCTAAGAGAGCGCCCGCCGCGATTCCGATGGTTTTTGCTGCCAAGATCATGTTTACCTCGCTGTGTATTTTTTCAGTAGTTCGAGAAGAGCTTCCATCTGTTCCTTGGTGCCGATGGAGAACCTGATTTTATCTTTTAGACGCGGCGTATCGAAGTGCCTGACCAGATAGCCGTTCTTTTCCAAATAAGCGGTTATTTCAGTTGCCTCGCCGGAAACTGGCTTCGCCAGCAGGAAGTTTCCATGGGAAGGCGTGACGTCCCAGCCGAGGGACGCAAGGCCTTTGGCGAAATCATCCCTTGTCGCGACGATTTTTTTAACGACTTCCGAAGTGTATTCGCCGTCCAGCAGAGCTTCCTTCGCCGCCGCCTGGCTGGCGGCGTTCAGGTTGTAGGAATCCTTGACCTTCATGAAGGCCTCGATTATTTCCTGAGCAGCCAAGCCGAAACCCACCCTCAGTCCGGCCAGGGAGTGCGACTTCGACATCGTCCTCGTGACGACCAGATTCGGAAAACGAGACAAAAGCTCAACTGAGCTGCTGCCCGCAAAGAGCGCGTAAGCTTCGTCTATGACGACTATCCCCTTCGCGCTTTCCACCAAACGCACTATGTCTTCCCTTGGGAAGAGCGTTCCGGTCTGGGCGTTCGGATTCGGCAGGATCTTCAGTTTCGCATCGCTTGCGAAAAAGCTCTCCGGCAAAGAATAGTCTTCTTTCAAGGAATGCTTTTCCGTCTTGGCGCCCTGGATCTCCGCCAGAGTTTCATAGAGCGTGTAAGTCGGATCGACGACGGCAAGAGTATCGCCCTCGTCCAGGATGGAGCGGATGATCATCGTGAAGATGTCGTCGCTCCCGTTCCCCGCCACTATGCAGTCAAAGGGAACGCCGAAAACCTCCGCAGCCGTCTTTCTCAATTCCACGGCCGTAGAGGAAGGATAGAGGCGAAAACTGTCAGCGCCGACAGTCCCCATAGCCTCCAGCGCCTTCGGCGAAGGAGGATAAGGGTTCTCGTTGGCGTTCAACTTTACAAAGCTACCCTTGGGCTGTCTGCCCGGGATGTAGCCTTGCATAGCCTCAACCGTTTTTCTTATCTTGCTCATACGCTTAAATCTTTACTAAATATTGATTATACCATAATCATCCAAGATTCTTGAAGGCAAGGCTCATTGACAAAATTTGTTATAATCGTCCCCAGAGAAGTCCTATTTGTAAATCAACCGTTAAGGAGCATATGTCTGCAAGAAAATTCTGGCTTTCCCTCGCCCTTGCCCCCATCGGCCTTTTGGCCACCGTCCTTCCTCAGTCCGAAGAACCCGTGCTCTTCAAAGACGTCAAGATCAACGATCCCTTCTGGACTCCCAGGATCGAAGCGAACCGCACCGGCTGTATTCCCGCCAACTACAAGATGTGCAAGGAGACTGGACGCCTGGACGCCTTCAAACCGGAATACAAAGGAGGCCGTCACATCTTCTGGGATTCCGACGTAGCGAAATGGCTGGAAGCCGGCTACTATTCCCTGCAGACCACTCCCGACCCCGAACTTCAGAAGATCCTCGACGAAGTGGTCAAGGACATCATCGCCATGCAGGAGACTAACGGATACCTTAACTCGTACTTCCACTACGCCGACCCTAAAGGCCGCTGGCAGTACTTAAGGCACAACCATGAGCTATACTGCGCCGGGCACCTTATGGAAGCGGCCGTCGCCCACTACTACACCACCGGCAAAAGAGATTTCTTAGACTGCCTCTGCCGCTACGCCGACCACATCTGCGAGACCTTCGGAACAAAGGAAGGACAGATGCGCGGATATCCCGGCCACGAGGAGATCGAGTTGGCGCTCGTCAAACTCTACAAAGCCACCGGCAATAAAAAATATCTCGACCAGGCCCTCTACTTCCTTGATGAAAGAGGCAAGGAACCGCTTTGGTTCGCCCTGGAAGAAGGCAAGCGCGGCGGCAACACCAACCTTTGGCAGCGCGACAAGAATTACCACCAGATCCACAAACCAGTAAGGGAGCAGGACGAAGCCGTCGGCCACGCCGTCAGGGCGCTCTACCTTTACAGCGGCATGGCCGACGTCGCCAGGGAGACCGGAGACCTTGGCCTCTTCGAAGCCTGCAAGAAACTCTGGAGCAGCGTCTGCGAACGCAAAATGTACATAACGGGCGGCGCCGGACCGTACCTCGGCAACGAAGGCTTCGAGGGCGACTACGTCCTTCCCACTTCCCATATCTGCAACGAGACCTGCGCCGGCATCGCGAACGCCTTCTTCTGCCACCGCATGCTCGCTCTTACAGGCGAAGCCAAATACGCGGACATCCTTGAAAAGATCGCCTACAACAACGGCCTTTCCGGCGTTTCCCTCGACGGAAAGTCTTTCTTCTACAACAACCAGCTTCTGACCTTCGACCCCGAGCCCGGCAAGCCCAGGGACCACATGCGCGAAGGACACGAGCATCCCGACCTTCACAGAAGGGAATGGTTCGGCTGCTCCTGCTGCCCCCCGAACCAGGCTCGCTTCGTGGCCTCAATAGGCGGCTACATCTACGCCAAGAAAGAAGACTCCGTCTTCCTCAACCTCTTCATCGGAAGCGAAACAACAGTTCCTCTGAAGGACAACAAAGTCAAGATCCAACAAAAGACCAACTACCCCTGGGACGGCAAGGTCACTGTCAGCGTTGACCCTGAAAAGCAGGGAGAATTCGAAGTTGCTCTCCGCCACCCCTACTGGTGCCGCCACTACAACCTGACCGTCAACGGGCAGAAATTCAGCGCCCCCATGGTGAAAGGCTACCTCGTCATAAAGAGGAACTGGAGCAAAGGCGACAAAATAGAATTCGAAATGGACATGCCGGCGGAGAGAGTTTACGCCAACCAAAAGTCCAAGGAGCTAATGGGCCGCGTCGCTCTTCAAAGAGGCCCCGTCGTTTATTGCCTCGAAACCTGCGACAACGCCACCAACGACCTCGATAAGCTCATGCTGCCAAAGGAC
>JAFSWV010000172.1 GCA_017444325.1 bacterium
AGGCAATCCCAAGATGGAGCCCGAGACGAGAATTGAACTCGTGACCTCGTCCTTACCAAGGACGCGCTCTACCATCTGAGCTACCCGGGCTTCCTAGTTGGGTTGCGCCTGTTACCGTACATCGCTTTTAGAGGGCGCAATTCAAGGAAACACTATTGTATGAAATGTGTGTTTTAAAATCAAGCACCCCCTGCGCGCACCACTTAACACATTCCTTTATAGCTAGTTAACCGCTTGCTCCGCCAAAAAAGTGTATGCCCCCGGCTCACAATTACGCACGCATGGCCTTGATTTGCATCCTCCATGAGTTCGCCTTGGGGCATACACTTCTTTTGGGCTTCGCAAATCGCCGCAGCGCGAAAAGAAGCACATACCCCTAAGCGAACTCACGGAGGATGGCGGGGTAGAGAAACCGAGCGCGTAGTCCGTGAGCGAGGGGTATGTGCTTTTTTCGCGCGTAGGCGAATCGTTGCGCGCGAGCGCGCTCTTTGATAGAATAAAGCTCCAAGATTAAAATCAACAACTAACTCAACGGAGTGAACATGAAAAATACTTTTGTTTTATCTTTGGTAGCGCTCTTCCTTTTCGCTACTGCGGCCCAGGCCACTTTGACCGTTTATCCCATCGCGGAAAAAGGCAACACTTCCTACTCTTTCAGCCTGAAGGGCGAAGACCGCGGCTACGCCATTGAAAACATCGACGCCAGGGAAGGCGAATTCTACATCCGCCTCTGCTACGACTACACGGTCGTCACGAAGGGCTACATAATGAAAGCCGACAAGAAAGGCAAAAACTTCACCGGCGGCAACAGCTCCGAATCCTTCTCCTTCTCCGCGAAGAAAGGCTCCTGGAAATACAGCGCCAGCAACGTGAACTCTTCTTTCACGCTCGGTTACTTCGGCAGCAACGGCAACCCCTCCTACGACAATCTCTTCGACACCAAGGGCAAAGCCAGCGCCAAGGGCGTCGTCGATGAGGACGTCATTCCCACGTTTGAAGAAGGCAAGAAGTATTTCGGTCTCTTCTGCGACACCACGGAACCCGCCATGCTGATCCACGGCCAGGCCACCGGCAAAGCCGGCAAGAGCTGGAAGTATTCCGAAACCCTGGAGGACGGCTCCAAGGTCAAGTTCTCCATGAAGATCGGCAAGAAAGGCGACACCGCGTCTGTCTCCATGGCCTTCAAGACTTCCAAGTTCGTGCATCCCGCCTTCATCACCGAGCCGTAATTTAGCGCTTAATTGAAATGAAAAAGGCCGCGGAAAACCGCGGCCTTTTTCATTTTTTTGTTTTCGACTTCTCAAGCTTTCACGAACCTGGTGAAATCCATGGTCAGGACTTCCTCCAGTTCCTTCTGATCGTCTTCTCTGGTGGCGGTCAATATGATCGCGAAATCATCCGGCACAGGCTGGTTGATCTTTCTCACTGAATAAACTTTCTGGAAATATCTGACCAGAGCGTCGTAGTCGAACTGCTCGCTGGGAATATGCGTCCCGCACTTGTCGATGATGATGAAGCTGTAAACGTAGCCGGCTGCTTTCTTATTGATCTCAGAGAAATCAGGCTTCACTTGCTGCAGATAGACGTCGGGCGGCCAGAAACCGTAGGCGTAGACCGCCACTTCGTTGGTGGAGATGCCGGCGAAGCGCAGCGGGTTGAATTCGATGGGGATGACAGTGTCCTTGTAGGTCCTCAGTTCCGCATGCAGTGGAAAATCTTTTATGTCGAGCTTCTGCCCTACTTCCGCGAAATAGGCCGTCAGTTTGTCGTACCATTTTTCCATAAGCGAGGGGCCGCAGCAGTAGAGACGGTCGGAGACGTCACGGGCGGAGGCGAAGCGGTGCTCGTAAATATTCAATATGACGGGAGCGCCAACAGTATCGTAATAGACGTCCACCGCCAGTTCCGTGCCATCCACGAGTTCCTCTAAAAGGAAGCTGGAGCCCACCACGCCTTCCGTATAGGAAGTGCGCCATTCTTCGTAATTGGCTTCTATATCAGCTTTGGCGTTGGCGAGATCCTGGGGGCCGAAAAGCGTATAGACGCCCAGGCTGCCGAAGCCAACGTTCAGTTTCAAAATAAGGGGATATTTGAGGTCTTCTGACTTAAGCGCGAAAAGTTCTTCCTTAGTGAGAACTTTGTAATAGAAATCAGGGTACAGATAAGCGAGCTTGTCCCTCAGGGCAGCCTTGTCTTTCATAAGGTCGGCCTTCTCAACAAGAGGCGAGCCTTTCAGATTCTCATAGACCCAGGTGAGGGCGTCTTCGTTGGTAGTGTAAAGCCTCTCCCCTGCCAGGATCCTCTCCCTGGCTTCGTCCGAGGGCACAAGATTTAGGTTAAAACCTGCTCCGCGCTCCCTTGCGTAATCATTGTCGAGAACGGGCTGCTGAGTCTCATCGAGGTGGCGGAGCAGGTCGTCGGAAATAATTTTACCTGCTAAAATAATCATA
>JAFSWV010000173.1 GCA_017444325.1 bacterium
CCCTGGGCCAGGAAGCGGACATGCTTGAATTTCCTGGCTTCCTCGGAGTAGACCTCGATGAATTCCTTGCCGATTATCTTGCGCTTCGTTTCGGGATCGCTCACGCCTTTCAGTTTTTCATAGAAATGCTTGGCGGCCCTGGCGATGGTCAGGTCGAGGCCCAAGTTCTTCTTGAACATTTCCTCAACCTGCTCGGCTTCATGGTAGCGGAGAAGGCCGTTGTCGACGAAGATGCAGTGGAGGTTTTTGCCGATGGCTTTGTTGAGAAGTACGGCGGCCACGGAGGAATCCACGCCGCCGGAAAGGCCTAAGATCACTTCCTCGTCCTTTATCTCTTCCTTGAGTTTTTTGACGGTTTCCTCGACCCAGTCCGTGAGTTTCCAGGTAGGCTGGCAGGAGCAGATATTGAAGACGAAGTTCTTCAGGATCTCCGTGCCGTACTGGGTGTGCACCACTTCCGGATGGAACTGCAGGCCGTAGAAATTTTTCTTCTTGTCGTACATGGCGGCAAAGGGGCAGGTGGCGGAAAGCGCGCCCAATTCGAAACTGCTTGGGATGGCTTCCACCCTGTCGCCGTGGCTCATCCAGACGATGATCGTGGAGGGGATGTTTTTGAAGAGGGGATCATCCTTTTTGATCTCTATGGGCATCTTGCCGTATTCGCGCTCGGTTCCGGGAACGACGCGGCCGCCCAGCGTCTGGCTCATAAGCTGCATGCCGTAGCAGATGCCGAGTACGGGAATGCCGAGCTCGAAGATCTCTGGGTCGATCGAGGGGGCGTCCTTTTCGAAGACGGAGTTCGGTCCGCCGGAGAGGATGATGCCTTTGGGGGCTTCCTTTCTGAGTTCCTCGGCTTTGGTGTCGAAGGAGATGATCTCGGCGTAAACTTCCTGCTCTCTGATCCTGCGGGCGATGAGCTGGGTGTACTGGGAACCGTAATCTAGGATTAGGATCTTCTGCATAGCTTTATTTGACCTTGTACTGCTTGATGTAATAGTTGATCATTCTGGAAGAGATGCCTAACGATTTGGCGGCTTCCTTCTGGGAGCCATTGTTTTCGTCCAGGGCGTTCTTCACGAAGACTTTTATGGCTTCGCCGATCTGCTCGTTCAGAGTTTTGTTCTGCCTGATCTGGTAGGGATCATCAGAATATTTCTCGCGCTGGATCTGCTTCGGCAGGTCGTAGGTGTGGATTATGTTGTCCTTGGCGGTAAGCACGGCCCTCTCCACGCAGTTCTCCAGCTCCCTGACGTTGCCGGGCCAGGAGTAGCTGCGCATATTGCTGTCAGCCGCCGTGGAGAAAGCCGAAATGTTCTTGGAATATTTGAGATTGAATTTCTCAAGGAAATATTTCGCCAGAAGCATAATGTCGTCGTAGCGTCTGGAAAGGTCCGGCATGGTGATGGGGAAGACGCAGAGACGGTAGTAGAGGTCCTCGCGGAAGCGGTTCTGACTCATCAGTTCCTCAAGGTCGCGGGAGGTTGCCGCGATGAAGCGGACGTTCGATTTGATCTCCGCGTTGGAGCCGAGACGCGAGAAAGTGCGCTCCTGCAGAAGCCGCAGTATTTTGACCTGCATGGGGAGGCTAAGGTCGCCGATCTCGTCAAGGAAGAGCGTGCCGCCGTCCGCTTCCTCCGCCCTGCCGATGCGGCGTTCGAAAGCGCCGGTGAAAGAGCCTTTCTCATGGCCGAAAAGTTCAGATTCGATGAGGTTCTCCGGCAGGGAGGCGCAGTTGACGATCACGAAGGGCTTGTCCTTCCTTTGGGAGAGGCTCTGGATCGCCCGGGCGACCAGTTCCTTGCCAGTCCCGCTGGCGCCCCTTATAAGGACCGTCACGTCGCTCTGGGCGACCTGACGGATCTGCTCATAGACCACCCGCATCTCCTGACAGTTGCCGATCAAATTGCCGGGGTTGTCTATCAGCATATTGCGGAGCTTTTTGTTCTCGTTGATGAGCTTTTCGCGCTCTTCGCGCTGGTCTTTCCTGACGGCGGCCGCTTCGCCCACGATGTTGGCGATGATAGAGAGCAGCGCCGCGTCTTTTTCCAGGTCTAAGGAAGCGTTCTTGCTGACGTTCCTGTCAACGGAAAGCGTGCCGATTATCTGCCCGTGGCGGATGATGGGCACGCAGATGAAAGCGATGGCTTTTCCTTTGGGGCGGGCGCCGGTCTTATTGAGGAAACGCTTGTCCTTCCTGACGTCGGGGATTATTTCCGCTTTGCCGGTCTTGGCTACCGTCCCGGTAACGCCTTCCCCGATGCCGTAGCGGCCAAGGGCTTTTTCCTCGGCGTTCAGCTCCCAGGCGGAGGCGGCTATCTTAAGCTCGCTGCCCTCAATTAGCGTAAAGGTGCCGCGGAGCATGCCGAGCCTTTTCTCCAGGATCTCTATGACCTTGTCCAGCAGGACTTGAGGGTCGTTTTCCCAGACGAGTACGTTGCTGATTTCACGCAGTATCTCGATCTCAACTGACAGTTTTTCGTGCATTTTTATTTATCCATTTACATTTTCTGTTAATTTTAGCCGATTAGCCTAAATTATTCAAGGGAAAAGTGTAAATTCAGCGTTTTTAAAGGGGATGACGGATGCGTCTTTTTTTTGATAAAATAAGGGAAATAACCACAAAATGAGGTAAACTATGCTCAAAAACACGTCCCTTTTCCTTCCCATCCTGTTTTTTACGGTTAGCCTTGGCTTACATGCAAAGCTCACCTGCGACAACTTTCAGCCTAATGAAGAGATCCATTATTCCATGCCCCTTTTGAAGGGCGAATGCACCCCCAATACGCCTGTCACAATCAAAAACAATACGACGGGCGAAGAAGGCGACGCGAACTGGTACAACGGCCGCTACAAAGCGCTTGTCGATCTCCATTACGGCGTGAACGAAGTGGAACTGAAGTGCGGAGAAGAGACGCTTATCGTTCCTATAGTCTTCACGAAGCTCGACAGCGAGAACATGGTCAAGTTCTTCTACGTGGTCGGCAAAGACGACACTTCCGCTTTCTATATTCCGCCCGGATATGAGGGCGAGAACACCAACTACTGGGACCGCATCGACAGAGCCGCCAAGATCATGCAGACCTTCTCGGCCCACGACCTCGATGAGAATCCTCTCCATTACGGCAAGAAGACTTTCCAGCTGGAATTGGACGACAAGTATCATGTGGTGGTGCATGTCGTGACCAGCAAATACACCAGAGCGGAAATACAGTCTTACCGCAAGGCCAACGGCGATTACGACAACTACAAGTTCCACGCGAAGCTTCGCGAGGCCGCCGGCCATGACGAAAGAAGCTACAGCTCCAAAACGCAATACGTCGCCATCGGCAACTTCTCCGAACTGAAGGACGGCCTGTGCGTCGGACACACCGCCACCGGCGGCGGCAGCTTCGGCGCCTTCGGTTCCGGCGCGGTCTATACTTGGCCCAGAAGCATCAAGGAAGTCATTCCCTGCTTTTTGGACAATACGCCTATGGATCCCAAAGTCGAGATCGACGACTCCTGCGGCCGCCACCGCCGCTGGGCGCACCTGGCCACTACGCTGGGCGCCACGATCCACGAGAACGGCCACGCTCTGGGACTCCCTCACTTCTACGGCAAATACGTCATCATGAGCCGCGGCCATGACCAGCTCAACCGCGTCTTCACCTTCTTCGATCCCCCGACCACCAGAGTTCCCTACACGAACTATTTTGACAATACAGAAGTGGCCCGCTGGAGCGATTCCGCCGCCGCTTTCCTAAACGAGCATCCCTTCTTCAATCCCAACCGTCCTGCCGGAGGAGTTGGCCCCAATATCAGGGAAGGCCGTCAGAACAGCACCATCGTCATAGAGGACGAAGCCGGCGTCGTATGGTACGCTTACCGCGATTCCGACGCCTACCACTTCAGCGACACCGTGGCTTTCGAGAAGCCTTACCCGAAGAAAGTCTCCATCACGAGGCTCCCGCAGGCCGACAAGCAGTCCGGCGCCTTGCACATCATCGCCAGCAACGCCAAAGGCTACGCCAAGTCCGTAGATCTTGATTATCCCTGCCCGTTGAAAAAATCCTACGTTTCCTCCTTCACGGCTGAAAAGGGTTACAAGGAAGGCCTCCAGCCGGAAGGCATGATCAAGGATCTTAAAGACGCCAATCCTCCCATCGTGCGCTCCGAGACCGAGGCCATCTTCGAGAAAGCCAAGGACGGCGACCTCTTCGATGAAGAGGAATTCCTCCTGAAGGTCAGGGGGACCGGCCACGGCGTCAAGATCCCCGTTTTCATCGGCACGGACGCCAAGGGCAATATTCCCGAAGTCATCAATTTTGAGTGCGAAGTGAAGCCCGTCTCCGGCGGCACTATCCTTGACATGAAGGACGTCGAGGGAACCTCCTTCTTCTATCTGGAATACAAAGAAGACGGCGCGCTTACCATCCATACCCACGACAAGGACGGCAAATACGTGTCCTTCGATTTCAAGTCAGAATTCGGCACCGCCTGGCAGAACGTCGCCTTCACGCTTGACCTTGAAAGCAGGACGATCTCCGCTTTCACGATCAACGGGCAGGACATGCTCGGCTCCGAAATTATTCCCTTGGGCAGCGGATTCAACACGGTCGCCAGCATTTGGCTGAAGAACAC
>JAFSWV010000174.1 GCA_017444325.1 bacterium
ACTATGTCGTCGTCATCAACGCTGAGAAAGTGAGCGTTACCGGCCGCAAAGCGACCGATAAGTCTTACACCAGCCACTCCGGTTACCCCGGCGGCTTCAAGCGCCGTAATTTCGCGGATGTCATCTCCTCCCATCCGGAACGTGTCATTCTGCACGCCGTGAAGGGCATGCTCCCCAAGAACAAGCTCGGATACTCCATCCTTGCCAAACTCAAAGTTTACGCCGGCCCGGAACATCCGCACACCGCGCAGAAACCAGTTGAGATCACCCTGTAACACATCTGAAATATGAGCGAAAATATGAGCGAAAACAGCACCGTCACCCCGGAAACCGTTGAGGTTCCTGAAGTCGAAAAAACGCCCGAAGTTCAGGCCGCTCCCGTTCCTGACACCCGCGTCTTCACTTCCAGCTATTCCGCCACCGGCCGTCGTAAAAGATCATCGGCCCGCGTGGTCCTGAAGCCCGGCAGCGGCACCATCACCGTCAACGGCCGCACCTTCGAGGATTACTTCCCCGTCGATACGATGAGACAGCTGGTCCAGGAAGCTTTCGAAGCCGCCAAGATCATCGGCAAGTTCGACGTTGTCGCCACCGTCAGCGGCGGCGGCATTTCCGGCCAGGCCGGCGCCATCCGTCACGGCATCGCCAGAGCTTTGGCTCTGATCGACGACGCTACGCGCGCCCTCGTGAAATCCAACGGCCTCCTTACCAGGGACGCCCGCGAGAAAGAGCGCAAGAAATACGGTCAGCGCGGCGCCCGCGCCCGCTTCCAGTTCTCGAAGCGTTAAAGATACCGCCGTATATCGGCATATCATCCTTCGGTATTGCGCGGGTGTAACTCAATTGGCAGAGTCACAGCCTTCCAAGCTGTTGGTTGCCGGTTCGAGTCCGGTCGCCCGCTCCACCGAAGCAATAAAAAAAGAGCCGCAAGTGCGGCTCTTTTTTTGTGCCCTGGATCATTGGGCTTTTTAATTTTCCCTGGTCATGGTGACGTCGTAGATATCGAGGAAGCAGTTGGTCGCCTGACCATCCAGGTAGAAGTGCAACTCCAGCCCTATCGTATCGCTTTTTATGGTCTTGCTGGAGTGCTCGGCATGATAGACGAAGCTAAGGTCGGCGAAATCTTCGCTGATAGAGAAATCTTCCCAAATGTCTCTATCGGTAGGCTCGATTGTGTCCCCTCTTATCTCGTCTTCATAACCCTGATCGAAACGGATGCGGCCTTTACCGCCGCGGCCTCTGGCCTTGAAGCTGACGCGGTAATTCTTGCCGTCAAAGACCCTGAGATCCTTCTTTTTAATGCCGCCAGTGCCGCCGATATAACCATCGGCATAGGTAATATGGACATAGTCGATGAGGGCTGTCTGACCGGACATGCGGTCAACGATCACCGTCTCGCTCTTAACGTCGGCGACCGGGGCGCAGTTGCGATCCCAGAGCTGCTCCTCTTCCCACGTTGACAAAGCTTTGTAAGGTTTGAAAGTATCCTTCCCTTTCAGCTGGGTGGTTGGGCCGAAAGCGGGGCGCATTTTTACGCCGATGTTGCGGGCAACGTAAAAATAGCCTTTCTTGTCGCTTAACAGAAGGTCGAGGAGGCCGTCCCTGTCAATGTCGTAAAGGTAGCAGCGCGCACCTTCACCTACGGGCGTTGTGGAGCCGTTGACAGTCAGTTCGCCAGCATAATTCAGAAGTTTCGGGTTTTCGGGATCGGGCTGCTCGGGCGCATAGTACAACAGCAGCTTGCCCTCGTAATCGGCAACCAACATATCCATTCTGCCGTCGCCGTTCAAGTCTCCATGGCAGGGATCCAGCATCTCGCGGCCGTAGCCGTAAGCAAGCCACTGCCTGTCATCCTCTACTTTGAAGCGCGGATTGGATTTCGTTCCCCAGTTCTTGAAAAAATAAACAGCGTTGGCGGAATATGAGGCGTCGCCGAAATAAAGGTCGAAATTGCCGTCGTTGTCCCAGTCGTAGAAGCGGGGCGTCAGTCCGCGGCCGCGGTAAGGTTCCTTGCCGAAAACCAGCGTAGGCGCGGAAGATTTGAAATATCCGTTGCCGAGAGCCCTTATGACGAAGATCTCGCCGTTTTCGGAAGTATAGACGATGTCATTCTTGCCGTCGTCCTCGAAATCCTGGACGTCAACGTGCAGAAGCGACCACTTGGAGTACTGGTTGTGCAAAAACTTGCCATGTGAAAAGCGCGGAGGGAAAGTGCCGTTCTTGCTGGTCTGGTCGAAGTACCAGATGAAGCCGCCCTCGCCGCCGACCACCAGATCGGGCTTGCCGTCCTCGGTCACGTCCGCAAAGCAGATGGAGGGGCCGACTCTGTACCAGCCGCTATAGGCGCCGTGCTTCAAGGTGTAGAGATCTCCGCCTTTGACCTTGAGGAAGCCTTCCTTGGTCACGCCGTCCCAAAGGTTCTCGCGTGTTTCAAGCTTATCCTTGGTGATGAATTTCTTATCCAAAAGATGTTCTTTAGGTTTTTCGTTCTCCTCTTCCTCTGCATACAGAAACGAAACGGAAAGAGAGAGAGCCAAAAAGGATGCGAACAATAATTTCTTGCCCAAGTTTGTCATCTTCTTTTACTGCCTTTGGAATTTAATGTCTCTGATATCTAAGAAAGCGTTGGTTGCGCCAGGGTTCATTTTGAAACTTACGGAAACGGCCGGGTGTTCGCGGCGGTTGCTCACGAATTCGGGAGTGTAAAGGAAGGAGCAGTCGGTCCATTCGTTGCCGGCGGAAAGATCGAAGTCCTTGGTGAAGCTCTCGTCGTATTCGGTGTCGCCCTTCACGATCTTCTCATAGATCTGCCTGATGTGCAGAATGGGTTTGACCGCGCGTCCCCTCACCTTGAAGGACAGACGGTAGGCCGTGCCGTAATCCATGTTGTTGATGGTGTCGTCGTAATACTTGGCGAAATAGGAGTCCGTTCCGGTGTAGCCGTCCTCGTAATAGGCTCTGGCGAAGTTGTACTTCTCTCCGGTCTCAACGTCAGTTTCGCTCATGTATTTGATGTTGCAGCCCGTGTTGCCGCCGTAGCGCGCCGGGTTCCAATAAGTGTAGGAGTCGTCCTCGTGATGGCCGTACCAGGTCTTCTTCATCGGGCCGAAGTAGGGTTTCAGCCTGTCCTGGCCTTTCACGATGACAGGCTTTGAGAATTCGCAGCGCTCCATCGGGCCCACGAACTGGGAAGCATAGACCTTTCCGTCAACGGAACTGATGAGAAGGTCCGGCTTCTTGTTGCCGGTGAGGTCCGCAAGGTAAGGGCGCGTGCCGATGCCGAAGAATTTTTTCGGCGTGTCCGCGAATTTGGCTTCGCCCTTGTATTCCAGAAGGTACTGGGCGTCGGTTTGGTCTTCCTTGAAGCCGACGTTGAGGTAGAGGTGGAGCCCGCCGTCCAGAGCGCCGGTCAGAATGTCAGGCTTGCCGTCGCCGTTGAAGTCGGCGATCGTAGGAGCCAACTGTTCCCTGCCGTAGCCGTAGGCGAGCCACTGGGGCTTCTGGTTGCGGAAATTGGGGGCGGAGCTGCTGCCCTTGTTGAAAAGAATATAGATGGCATTGGCGGAATAGGAGCCTTCGCCGTAGATAAGGTCGTAGTTGCCGTCGCCGTTCCAGTCGTAGATCCTGGGAGAGAGCTGGCGGCCGGTGTACAGTTCGCCGTTCTCGCCGTTGCCGTTCAGCTGGATCTGCGCGTTTTCCGCAACGTTGAAAAGGCCTTCGCCTTTGCCTTTAAGGAAGAAGATGCGGCCGTTGTCGGCGCCCACCACTATGTCCTGGATGCCGTCGCCGTCCATGTCGTGGACGTCAACGCCGGTCACAGCGCAGCCTAAGAAAGCGTGGAGGAAGCGGCCGGAGGAAAACTTCGGCGGCCAGGACTTGCCTTCCCTTTTGAAGATCCAGACAAAGCCGCTTTCCGAGGCGGCCACAAGCTCCATCCTGCCGTCGTTGTCAGCGTCGGCGTAACATATGGGGTTGCCGAGCCTGCCGGGGCCGACGTTCCTGTCTTCCTTGAAATGGTAGATCTCTATGGGCTTCAGCTGTATTTCGCCGTTCCCGTTCACGCCGTCCCAGAGATTGTCGACCTTGACATTGGGAGTAAAGTCCGCGCTGGTCATCAGATTGGGATTGGGCGGGGGCGTTGGGGCGGCGTTGCCTTTGGCTGGCTTAGCCACTTCAGCTGCGAAAACTGACGCGCTCAAAACAAGCGCCGTAAGAAATAGTGTGCGTTTCATAAGATTAACCTTTTTTGTCGAGCTCTTTCACCTTTTTATAGCTTTCGCATTTGTAGGCGAAATAAGGGTTGCAGCAAAGTTCCTCTATCTCTTCCTGATAAACTTTCCACTTCTTGCTGTCGCTCATGGTGTTGCGGCGGGCAGGGCATTCCAGGACTATGTAGCGCCTGTTGTAAGGGTCCATCGCCTGGGCGTAGATAAAGAGCTTCTCCTCGGCGTAAGGGCACTTCGTCCTGCTCTGCAGTTCGTGCATGACGTCTTCCATGGACTGTTTTTCAGGTTTCTTTTCTTCCATATTTATTCCGCTTTTCTGATCGTTACAGGTTCGTTTCCCGTGAGGTCTATGACTTCCGAAGCCACGCCCCTCACGCTTCCGCCGTCCACTACGACGGCCGCTCCGTCCCACAAAGTTTTCGTGTCCTCAACCTCCGTCGGCGGAACTTCTCCGCTTTTGTTGGCGCTCGTGCCGAAGACCGGTTCCCCGACCAAGTCGAGCATCGCGCAGACATCCTTGTAGATAGGATAGCGGACGCCTATTTTTTCCTTGCCTTTCGGCAAGATGAAAGTGTAGGGGCCCGGCAGTTTTTCTTCCAGCGTTTTTCTGATCTTATCGCTCTGTTCCCCCGCTACGGAGTAAAGCGCGTCAAAGGACCCGACGTGATAGGCGCAGGGTTTTCCCTTTTCTCTCCCCTTTAAAGCGTAAGCCAAAGCCTTCGCTTTTTCCGTGAAGAAGAGCCCATAGACCGTCTCGGTCGGGAAGATCGCCAAAAGCCCGCTTCGCAGAGCATCCGCGGCCGCGCTGATGGCTTTTTCCCTATCCTTCTTGAGATCGTATAAACGCACTTTTATTCGCCTCTTTTTTCCTTCCAGAGCCTTGCGGCCAAAGCTTCGTCCTGCAGCGCCAGGATCTGGAGCGCCAGGTAGGCGGCGTTCTTGGCGCCGTGGCTTCCTATGGCTACAGTCGCCACCGGAACGCCTTTGGGCATCTGCACCGTTGAGAGCAAAGCGTCCAGTCCGCCCAGGCCTCCGCATTCCAGAGGAACGCCGATCACGGGCAGGATCGTGCGGGCCGCCACGGCGCCCGCCAGATGAGCCGCCAGGCCCGCTCCGGCGATAAGGACCTTAATTCCCCTTTCGTGCGCCTTGGAGGCGTATTCCGCGACTTTGTCCGGAGTGCGGTGGGCCGACATCACGGAGACCTCGCAGCCTACTCCGTAGCTCTCCAGGATCTCCTTGGTGTTCTTCATGACCGCTTCGTCGGAAACGCTTCCGTAAACAATGCCAACTTTGGTTTCCATAAATTTACTCCTGTATTAATTTCGCCACGAAAGGCAGGTTGCGGTACTGCTGATCAAAGTCCAGGCCGTAGCCGATGATGAAATCGTTGCCGGCGTCCATGCCGACGAACTTGGCCTGCAGATCGACTTTCCGCTTTTCCTTTTTGTCGAGAAGCACGCAGGCCTCGACCTTTTCCGCTCCCAAATTGCCGTAAACTTCGAAGGCCTTTTTCAGCGTTCTGCCGCTCTCTAAAATGGTATCGACTAAAAGCACGTATTTTCCTTTGCAGTCCAAAGAAGGGCCTAGCAAAAGCTTCACGTCGCCGGTGCTTTCCGTTCCGGAATAGGAGGCGCAGTCGATGAAATCGATCTCGGCTTCCACTCCGAGGTTTGAAAGCGCCCTCGAGAGATCGCTCGTGAAGTGGATGCAGCCTTTGAGAACGCCGGTTATGATCAGGGGTTTCCCGCCAAGATCGGCAGCCACTTCGGAAGCCAGTCTTTCGACGACCTGCTTCAGCTGCATTTCTGTCAGAATAATGTCGTACATGTCAATACTCTTCCTCGAGTTTTTCAGCTTCCCTCAAGGCTCTTCTGGCCTCGCGTTCCGCTTCCCTCGCTTTGCGCCTTTCTTCCCTTTCTGCTTCGCGCTCAGCTTCTATGGCCGCCCTCCTGGCTTCCTTTTCTTTTTCCAGCTGGGAAGCCTGCTCCGCGTACTTTGCCAGATAAGCCGACCTCACCATCTTGGGCTTTTCCTTTTCGGGAGCCTCCTCCTGCTCTTCCTTTTCTTCGACGGTTTTCTCCCCGTCCCTGACAAGGTTGTTGATCTCGACGTTCACGGCGTCCAGGATCCCGTTGACGAAACGGCCGGACTCTTCGGTCCCGAAGATCTTGGCGATGGCGACCGCTTCGTTTATGGCGACCACGGCCGGAGCGCTGCGCTTGACTACGAATTCACAGATAGCTATGCGCATTATCTGCCTGTCAACCATCGCCAGCCTTTCCTTGTCCCAGTTGTGCGTGTGGCGAAAGATCAGTTCGTCGATAGTTTCGGCGTTCTTCACCACGTTTCTGGCCAGGAAGCAGGCGTAATCGGTAACGGACTGGGGGAAAGGACGGGAGAAGATGTTTTCGATCCTTACAGCGACCGAAAGATCGTCCGTCCTCTGCATATCCAGGGCGTAGAGCATACAAAGAGCTAGAATGCGCGACTTGCGTCTGGGAAGCATTTTTTCTCCTTAGAGCTGCTTGTAGATCCCAAGCATCTCGATGGCTGAAAGCGTGGCGTCCCAACCCTTGTTGCCGGATTTGGAGCCGGCTCTTTCCACAGCCTGCTCGATGGTGTCGCAAGTCAGAACGCCGAAAGTCATCGGGACCTCCGTCTGCTGCATGGAAGCCTGCGCGATGCCTTTGGCGCTCTCGGCCGCCACGAACTCAAAGTGCGGCGTGGCGCCCCTTATGACGGCGCCCAAGCAGACGACCGCGTCAACTTTCCCGCTTTTCGCCAGTTTCGCGGCGGTGGGCGGGATCTCCCAAGCGCCGGGCACGAAGACGACCGTGACGTCGTCTTCCTTGCCGCCGTGGCGGCGCCAGCAGTCAAGAGCGCCTTCCAAAAGCTTGCCGGTTATGATCTCGTTGAAACGGCTGACCACGATGCCTAGTCTTTTGCCTTCCGCGTTCAGCATGCCTTCCAGTTTTTTATACATACGGCCTCCTTTAGAGAAGATGTCCCATCTTCTCCGATTTGGTTTCCAGATAATGTTGGTTGTATTGATTCGGCTTGGTCTTCAGGGGAACTCTTTCCACGATCTCAAGACCGTGCCCCTTTAAGCCTGCCAGTTTTTTCGGATTGTTGGTCATCAGCCTCATCTTCCTGACGCCGAGGTCGGCGAGCATCTGCGCGCCGTAGCCGTAGTCCCTGAGGTCCGGCGGGAAACCCAGGGTGATGTTCGCTTCCACGGTGTCCTCGCCCTTGTCCTGCAGGGCGTAGGCTTTGATCTTCGCCGGCAGTCCGATGCCGCGCCCTTCCTGGCGCAGGTAGATTATGACGCCGCGCCCTTCCTCGGCTATTTTCTGCATGGCCGCTTCAAGCTGTTCGCCGCAGTCGCAGCGGCTCGACCTTAAAGCATCGCCGGTCAGGCATTCGGAATGCACTCTCACCAGAACGGGATCGTCGCCTTTTATTTCGCCCATCGTCAGGGCCAGATGATGCTGGGAATCTATTTTCGATTCGAAGAGGTGGATCCTGAAACTGCCGAACTTGGTCGGCAGGGCAGCCTCAGCCGTCTCTTCGATCAGGCGCTCGGTCTGCCTGCGGTACTCTATTAGCTTCGCGACCGTGAAGATCTTCAAACCAAGCTCTTCCGCCAAAACTTTCAGCGTGTCGAGCCGCGCCATCGTTCCGTCGTCGTTCAAGATCTCGCACAGAACGCCGCAGGGATTCTTGCCGGCCATCCTGGCCAGATCGACCGCCGTCTCTGTGTGGCCGCTGCGTTTCAAAACGCCCCCGTTCTCCGCCCGAAGAGGGAAGATGTGCCCGGGGATGCCGAACTGCTCGCTTTTGGCGTTGGGCTCGCAGAACTGCCTTATGGTCTCGGACCTGTCGTAAGCGGAGATGCCAGTCGTCGCGTTGTTGATCGCGTCGATGGAGACCGTGCAGGCCGTGCCGAGGCGGGCCGTGTTGCGCGAGACCATC
>JAFSWV010000175.1 GCA_017444325.1 bacterium
AATGGTTCAGCCTCGACCGCTAACGCTTCCCTGATCTTTTCGGCGCGGGAGTGCGAGGTGTGTCCGCTTTCCACTGATTCGCAGATGATGGCGTCGGCGAAATTTTTTATTAGCGGTTCTTTTGCTTCGACATCAGGGCTGTCATTAAAGAGCGACGTGAAGACGGTCTTCTGATTTTCTGAGGCCAGGCAGAGAAGGCCCTTTTCGCCGTTGGGGGCAGTCATGTTGGGGCAGGCCAGGGCTGCGGCTTTGACTTCACCGTTTTCTATGAGCGCCAGGGCGATGGCGTAATGGTCGCCTCTTAAGAAGCCTTTGGTGCCGTCTATTGGATCCAGCGTCCAGAAACGGGAGAGGAACTTTGGATCAGCGCTTCTGCCGTGGTCGATAGATTGGAGTATCGCTTCTCCGGAAAGGGGAACGATCTTTTGAACTTCTGCTTGCAGGTGCTGGAAAAGTTTTTCATTCTCGGGCTTCCGCAATTCTTCTGAACCTTCTTCGGCTATCATGAAGTCGTTGGGAAAATTGTTGGCGAGAACAAAATTGACGATCGCCTGGGAGCCGAAGTCCGCTACGGTGACCGGAGAGCGGTCTTCCTTTTCAAGCACGTCTTTTTCCAGGAGCTTTTTCTGAACGGCGCTCGTCAGCTGCGCGGCTTTGCGCAGAGCTTCTTTTGCGATCGTAAGTTCGGTTTGATATTGCATGTTATCCTTGCAGAGTGTTGAGCGTCGCTTCCAGAAGCGGAAGCAGGCGCATTTCTATGTCGGCGATCCTTCTTAAGGCTTTGGCCTGCAGTCTGCGTTCCCTCAGCGTCCAGGGGCGGCCTATTCCTATGTGCGAGGCCGGTCTTACGATGCGGCGTTCGAAGAAGGGGCGTATCTCTTCTCCTATCCCGTCGTAACAGGAGGCGCAGGCCAGGGCGAAAGTCTCGCATTCCGGGTAGGCGATGGCGGCTTCGCGGCAGAACCTGGCGGCCTGGGCTCTTGAGTGCATGAGATCTTTTAAGAGCTGGTAATTGCCCTCGTTGCGTTCCTGGGCGCGCCAGTCCTGGCTCATGGGGTCGTGGTGCTGGGGATTGACGAGCGTGGCGTACCAGTAGTCGTAGGCGGTCTGCCCGAGATAATAGCCGTGGACTCTTTCGAGTTTCGCCATTTTAAGGGCGTTCTGGAAGCCTTTTATGAAAAGGTCTTTTTCCTTAGGCGCTTTTTTCTTCTTGTCTTTCTGCGACAAGAAGTAGCACCAGACCATTTCCTCGGAAACGGGATGAGGATAGAAGCTCAGCGAATAATCCTGCGCGATGAGGATGCCGCCCGGGCGGATGCCGGTGACGAGCCCGTAGCGGGCATAGCCGTCGAGCCCTAAGCCGATGACGGGGCGGCCTTCTTTCAGGTGATCAAGGATCTCGAATTTGACGGCTTCGTGGCGTTCCCTGGAAGCGCAGATCCAGCGCTCCATCAGTTCGTGGCCGAAAGTTTCGTAAAGCTCGGGGAGAAGGTTGTGTCCGCAGGCGGCGTCCAACGAAACGAGGCGCCAGCCGGCATAGTGGATCTGAAGGCGGAAAGCGGCGCCGGAAACAGCCATCAAAAGCCAGTAAGGGTAGTTCTCCCCGCAAGCGGAAAGGTAGCGCCTGAAGCAGGCGACGAAAGTGTTGTCTTCGCCTTTATCGAAGCAGAGCGGCTCGATATCCTTTATCTGCTCAGACGTGTCCGCGAAAGGGTCGTTCGTCAGATCCGGGATATTTTCAAAACGCAGGGCCACTTTAATATTTGACTAGAGCTTCCTCCGCCGGGAAATAACGGCGGTAACGGCGCAGCATGGGGCCGATGACTTCCTTCAGGTAATCGCTGACCTGGTCGGCGGCGCGCCCTGTGAAGCGCAGGGGGTCCAGAATGGCCCTTATCTCTTTTTCCGATATTCCGATGACGGGGTCGCTGCCCAAACGCTTTATTAGGTCGTTTACGCCGCCGGAGCGGACTTGCTTGACCGTTTCCATGGAATTGCAGCGGATCGCTTCGTGGACGTCCTGGCGGCTCTTGCCGCGGGCCACGGCTTCCATGATGATCGCCTCGGTCGCCATGAAGGGGAGGTTGTCCTGCACTCTCTTCCCTATGACTTTGGGATAGACGACCAGGCCGGAGCAGACGTTCTTCAAAATGGCGAGAACGGCGTCGGCGGCCAGGAAGGCTTCCGGAATGGAGATGCGGCGGTTGGCGGAGTCGTCAAGCGTCCTTTCCAAAAACTGCGTGGAAGCGATGAGCTGAGGGCTCGTGGCCAAAGAGAGTATCAGCCTGGACAGGGAAGCGGTGCGTTCGCAGCGCATGGGGTTCCTCTTGTAAGCCATGGCGGAAGAGCCGATCTGTTTTTTGCCAAAGGGTTCCTCTATTTCGCCGATACTTTGGAGGTACCTGATGTCGTTCGTCATCTTGCAGGCGGAGAGAGCCAGCGTGACAAGCGGATGCAGAACGTCGGCGTCCACTTTCCTCGGATAAGTCTGCCCGCCCACCGGGTAGGATTCGGCAAAGCCGAAGCGTTTGGCCAAAGCGTGATCGAGTTTTTTGATCTTCTTCTGGTCGCCTTTGAAAAGCTCCATGAAGCTGGCCTGAGTTCCGGTCGTGCCTTTGATGCCGCGGAACCTGAGCTGCTTGATAGCGAACTGAATGTTTTCAAAATCGAGCTGCAGATCCTGGAGCCAAAGCGAGGCGCGTTTGCCGACGGTCGTCAGCTGCGCGGGCTGCAGGTGCGTGAAGCCCAGAGTCGGCATCTTGCGGTATTTGTTCGCGAAAGCTGCAAGCGCTTTCATGACGTCAACGAGGTGATCGGAAATGAGTTTCAGAGCATCGCGGTAAATGATGAGGTCGGCGTTGTCGGTGACGTAGCAGCTGGTGGCGCCGAGATGGATTATGCCGGCCGCGCTCTTAGCTTGGTCGCCGTAGGCCTTGACGTGAGCCATGACGTCGTGGCGCACTTCCCTTTCGTATTTTTCCGCGACGTCGAAGTTGATGTCGGTGGCGTATTTCTCAAGTTCTTTTACCTGCTTTTCCGTAATGGGCAGGCCGAGTTTGCGTTCCTCGTCGGCCAAGGCTATCCAGAGCGCGCGCCAGGTCTCCAGGCGTTTCTGCATCGAGAAGAGATGCGACATGTGTTCGCCGGCGTAACGGCCGACCAAAGGATTGGAATAATAATCTTTGCTCACGTTTGACTTCTTAGCGGCTCAATCGTCGCGTTCGTTATCCTGGATTATGCCGCGCTGCTCGCGGACTCTCGGGTCGGGATCCCAGTCGGACTTGTAAGGAGTGGGACTGGTCCCTTTGTACTGCTTGATGCCGGAATGGCGCTTGCGGTTGTCCTCGAGGCGCTGCGCCGCTTCCTCAGCGGTCTCCTTGTGGGCGGTCTTGGCTTCGAGTTCGGCGCGCACTTTTTCGGTCTCTTCCTGGGCCTTCTGGGTGGCGGCCGCCAGCTGCTCTTCCATATCGCTCTTCTGGGCGCTGATCTGCTGCTGCAGTTCCTGGCGCTGCACTTCCAGGTCGAATTGGGAGAGCTTGGCGTTCACATGCGAGGCCATAAGGGAACTGTCGCCCTTTTCCGTAATGATGTTGTAAAAATACTTCGCCGTCTCAAGCTGCTGGTCGGCTTTGCTGCGGTCGTTGCTTTTCAAGGAACGCAGGGCGGAGGAGAACCAGTTGTCGCCCTTTTTCTGAAGGACTTTCAGATAAGCGCTCTTTTCTCCGGGATTGTCAAGAGAGTCGAGGAAGGCCTCAACGTTGGCTCCGGAGTCGCTATCGTTGTTGATCAGGTCGTCGAATTTGTCGAGCTGCTCTTTGGAGAGGGAAACCGGTTTCGAGGAAGCGACCAATTTGGAGCCCATCTGCGGGGTGATGACTTTGTTTTCGTCAGCGGATCCGAGAGCTTCGTCGACTTCCGACGCTTTCGCGGCCTGGGCCTGGAACTGATCCTGGGCAAGCCCCTGGATCTCTTCACGAACGGCCTCCAAGGATTTGTCAACGACTTCCATGCGGTCGTTCAGCGATTGGACGGCCACGGTCAGCGGCACGTCGCTGGTCGGCGTCTGCAGGACAGGCTCTTTCTTATCCCTCAGGCTGAAAATGATGATGATGAGGATGACGAGAATCAGGGCCGAATTAAGGTACGGCAGAATGTTTTTGACGACAAACGCGTTTTTGCCCTGGCTTTTGGGGGCCTTATCGGGATCAAAGACATCTTGCATATGTCACCTCTAGTGGACTTTTATTCGGAGAGGAGTTCCTGTTCTTTTTCGAGGAATTCTTCTTCCGCTTTCTGTCTTCTGGCGGCTGAGGAGTCGAAGAGAGGCTCGTAAGTGGGGGACGTCTTCGGGGAATAGGATTCCTCAAACATCTCGATAGTCTCGTTCTGTTTCGGGCTCTTGCCGGTCAGATAGTACTCGGCGTCGTCAAAGTGGCCTTCGAAGACTTTCCAATCGTCCATGATGGTCTTGCGGCGGTCGGTGGAGTTCATCTTGTCCGTCAAGTTTTCTCTGGTCTCATCCTTGATGAAGCGGATGGCGTTCGGGAATTTCGTCTTGACTTCCTCGGTCAGGACTTCCTCTTCGGAGGAGTCAAGGATGACAGTCGGAGTGATGAAGACCATGAGTTCGGTCTTGGACTGGCTTCTGACTTCGGAGCGGAAGAGATATTTCACAAGAGGAATATCGCATAAGATCGGTATTTCCGACAGAGTCGTCTGAGTTGAGTCTTTGATAAGACCGCCTATCACGAGCGTGTGGCTGTCCTGGACCACCACTTCCGTCTGCGCTTCGCGGTCAAGGATGATGGGCGGCGAGGTCGGGTCGCTGGCATAGGCGACGCCGCCGTTCTCCTTGACTGTCACGTGCACTTCCAGGGAAACTTCCCTGTGGCGGTTGATCCTGGGCGTGACTTCCAATTGCACATTGACGTCGATGTACTCGTAGCTGTAGTCTCTGGTGCTTGAGTCGCTGCCGCTGCGGCTGTAACGCGCGATAGGGATCTGCTGGCCGACCGAGATCATGGCCGTTTTGTTGTTGGAGGCGATGATCGACGGCGTTGAAAGAATGTTGATGTCGTTTATCTTCTCGTCGGTCTGCAGCGTGAAGTAGGGGTCGAAGTTTCCGGACTTGTCGTATTTGCCGAAGGCGTAGTTGAAGCCCTTCATGTTGTTGGGAACGATCTCCTTCCTGCCGGATTCCAGGGCGGGGGCCATGGTCGTGTCGAGGGCCTGGATAAGGTTGACGTGCTCGCCCTTGCCCAAAACCTTCTGCCAGCCGACGCCGAAGTCGAAGTCTTTGTCCCTGGTCACTTCCACGATGATGGCTTCGATGTAAGCCTGGGGAGTGCGCTGGTCAAGTTTCTTGACGACGGCCAGAACGGCGTCCAGATACTGCGGGCTAGTCATGATAATGAGCGAGTTGCTGGGCTCGTCGATCTGGAAGCTCACTTTGCCTGAAAGGAAGCTCGTGCCGCTGCTGGAAGTCCTAGTTCCGGTAGAGCGGGAAGAAGAGGAAGTTCTGGAAGAAGAGCCCTGGTTGCGGTTGCCCGACATGTTGCGGTTCTGTGAAGAGCTTCCCGAAGAGGTCGTGGACCTCGAGACGGAGTCGGAGCCGAACATGGCGACCAGGGTGGAGCTTATCTCCTCAGCTTTGGCATGCTGCAGGGGATAGATGCGGTACATCTCATCCGAATTCTTGCTCGGCGTGTCCAGGTCGCGGATCAAAGCCAGTATCATCGGGAAATTCTGACGAGAGGAAATAACTATCACAGCGTGCAGTCGGTCGTCGGGAATAAACGTCGCTTTGCTAACGTTCGCCGCGGACTTCCCCAAAGACATGCTGGTGTTTTCGGTCGGCTGCGCGGGAGGGTTCGCCCTGTTTACGGTGGTTCCGGAGGAGGCGTTGCGCTGCAGAGTCATCTGTCTGGCCGATTCATCCGAAAGAACAGGCGAGTTGAAGATCTGCTCAAGTTTGTTGACCATCTCGTATTCGTCGGCGTATTCCATCGGCACTATGCGGATATCGATGTCGCTGCCGGCTTTTTCCGTATCGATGAGATCGATGATCTCAAGCAGTCTTTTGATGTTGGCGCCGTTGTCGAAGAGCATTAAGATGTTGGCGTTCTCGTCAACTATCGAACTTCCGCCCAGCCTGCTCATCAAGGGCTTGATGGTGTCGGCCAGCTGTTTGGCCGGAACATATTTCGGATAGACGATCTGAGTTCTGATGATGTCTTCGGTGTCCAGCTCTTCCCTGGAAGGCAGCACCGTCTTGATAGGTTCGCCCGGTGCGTCGGCCACAGTCGCGATCCTTATCAGGTAATCGTTCTCAACTACCGTGAAGCCGCGCGATCTCAAGGTTGTGAAGATAAGGCTCTTGGCTTCGCTTTTTGTCAGAGGCCTCGGGTCGATTATGGTAATGGTGTCTTTGGCCATGCTCCTCTCTGGGAGGATGGTCTTCCCGGTAATGTGGGCCAGGAGCAGAAGGACGTAGCGGATATCGACGTCCTCGAAGTTCAGCACGAAGCTGCCTTCGCTATAGTCCACAGTGTTGGTTGGATCCAGCGCGCGCAACTGATTCTCCAAGGTGCCGGATACGGTGATCGAACCCTGGGGGGTGTTGTCCTGAGCCCTCTGCTGTTGCTGCTGAGCGGCCTGGGTCGTTCCTGATTGCGCGGTCGTGCCGGCTCTGGGCGACGGGGGGACCTGCTGCCCGGGCGGAATGGCCCAGACAAAGGAGGCCGTCAGTAGGGCGGCTGCGAAAAAGATCTTGCCGGAATGGTTTGACATTTGCTGACCTCTGCTTTTATGTATGGTTCTGCATATTAAATTCTAATTATCTTTTCATTATACCACCATGCTGGAAAAATTGCAAAGCAAAACTGCGCCGAAGTTCACCGCTTCTCCGGCCTTAGCGTCATTTGACTAAAAACCGCGAAAAAACTACAATGAAAGATACTGAAAATAAAAGAATGCGAGAGTGGCGGAATTGGTAGACGCGCCAGATTTAGGTTCTGGTGTTGATGACGTGCGGGTTCGAGTCCCGCCTTTCGCACCATACGTGAAAATCAAGGATCATAAATGAACGATCTGACAAGAGAATATACGGGAGTATCGCGCCTCTCCGGGCCTATCCTTGGCATAGGAGGAGTGGTGGGCGCCGGCTACGGCGAAGTCGTCGAGATAACGGGCCCTGACGGAACGAACCGTCACGGCAAGGTCCTCGACGTAAGCAGCGATCTTACGCTCATCCAGGTCTATGAAGGGACCGGAGGCCTTTCTCCCAGCAGGACGAAAGTTTGCTTCAAGGGGCATTCTCTCACTGCGCGAGTCAGCGAGGAAATGCTCGGCCGCGTCTTCGACGGCCTCGGCCGCCCAATAGACGGCGGCGGCGAACCTTT
The DNA here is from genome assembly GCA_017444325.1 of bacterium. Taxonomy (GTDB): domain Bacteria; phylum Auribacterota; class UBA3054; order UBA3054; family UBA3054; genus UBA3054. The sequence continues at coordinate 7,401 of JAFSWV010000175.1, forward strand.
CGGCGGCGTCACGCGTTCCATCGACGGCGAGCCCGTCAACCCCGTTTCCCGCGTCTATCCCAGGGAGTTCATCCAGACCGGCATCTCGTCAATCGACGGCATGAACACGCTGATCCGCGGACAGAAGCTTCCCATCTTCTCCGGCAACGGTCTTCCGCACAACGAACTGGCGGCCCAGATCGTCCGCCAGGCCAAGATCGTGGACGGGGAAGGCAATCCCTTGAGCGACAAGTTCTCCATCATCTTCGCCGCCATGGGCGTCAAGTACGACGTCGCGCAGTATTTTAGAAAAGAGTTCGAAAGCTCCGGCGCCATCATGAACACGGCGATGTTCCTTAATCTCGCCAACGATCCTCCTGAAGAGCGCATCGTGACGCCGAGGATCGCGCTGACCTTGGCTGAGCATCTGGCTTTCGACTGCGGCCACCACGTCCTCGTCGTGCTGACGGACATGACGAACTACTGCGAATCGCTGCGCGAAGTCGCCATCGCCCGAGGCGAGGTGCCGAGCCGCAAAGGCTATCCCGGCTACCTCTACTCCGACCTGGCGAGCCTCTACGAGCGCACCGGCCGCGTCACAGGCAGCAAAGGCTCCATTACGCAGCTGCCGATCCTTACGATGCCGAACGACGACATCACGCACCCGGTGCCCGACCTCACCGGCTACATCACGGAAGGCCAGATCGTAGTCTCAAGGGAACTGCATGCCAAGGGCATTTATCCGCCCATCAACGTTCTCCCGAGTCTGTCGCGTATCATGAAGGACGGTATCGGCGAAGGCTACACCAGGAAAGATCATCCGAACTGGTCAAGCCAGCTCTACGCCGCTTACAGCCGGGTGGAGTACGTCAGGAGCCTGGCCTCCATTATCGGCGCCGAGGAATTGACCGACACCGACAAGGCTTACATGCGCTTCGGCGAAGAATTCGAGAACACTTTCGTCCGTCAGAGCTTCTCCGAAGACCGCTCCATCAGGGACACTCTTAGGATCGGCTGGGAACTGATGAGCATCCTGCCTGAAAGAGAACTCACGCGCGTCAGCCGCGAGGAAATAGAAAAATATCTTCCCAAAAAATAACAACAGGAATGAAAAATATGAAAACTAGATTTACTGTTGCAGCCGTACTCTTCTTAATTTCATTCGGCGCTTTCGCCGGAACCTTGAAAGGCACGGTGACCGACGAGAACGATTCTCCCATGGCGGGCGTTGACGTCTCCGTCTGGGGCAAGGAAAGCATCAAGAGCAAGACCGATTCCAGAGGCCAATTCAAGATCACGAGCGACGATCTTGTGCCCGGCAACCGCTACTCCGTGAAAGCGGAAAAGGACGGCTACATCATGTCCCAGGCTTCCTTCGGCACTGAGATGTACGAGGATGAAGAGGACATGGAGCCCCTGGAGATCACGATGAAGAAAGAGGATCCGGAACCGGAAACTCCCGCCACGGAAGCAAAGGATCCCGCTCTTAAAGGCGGTACTGTGACCGCTCCTTCTTCTGAATCCGAATCCGAAGAAGAAGCCGTAAAGGAAGAAGAGACCAAGCCCGCCGAGAAGACGGAAGCCAAGCCCGCTGAAAAGGAAGAGGCCAAGCCCGCTGAAAAGCCCGCCGAGAAGACGGAAGCCAAGCCCGCTGAAAAAGAAGAAGCCAAACCTGCTGAAAAGCCCGCGGAGAAGTAAGAGGTCTTTATGATCCTCAAGATGCCTCCTACAAAGTCCAATCTCTTCAAGCTGCAAAGCGAACTGAAATTCGCCAAAGACGGCTATGAGCTCTTGGACCGCAAAAGGGAAGTCCTGATTATGGAGATGATGCAAGTCATCCACGGGATCTCCCATTTGCAAAGGAGGCTCAACGAAGCGCTGCAGAAAGCCTACGGCGACCTTTACGACGCTTATGTCGAAATGGGCTCCGAAGAGATAGAGCGGGCCAACTTCGCTTTCAGGGAACCCCTGGAAGTCAGCATGCGCGAGCATACCGTCATGGGCGTAATGCTTCCGGAGCTTGAATTGGAGAAAGCGCCGGAGTCCGCGGAACTGGGACTTCTCGGCACTTCCGAAAGCTTTGACTCCGCGGTCAAAAGCTTCTCCGACGTCGTGCCGCTCCTTTTGGAATACGCGAAAGCCGCGCTGACGCTCTCGCGCCTCGCAAAGGAAGTCCAGAAGACGCAGCGTCGCGTGAACGCCCTTGAGAACATCACTATCCCCAATGCCGGGGATACCATCAAATTCATCTCGGAATCTCTTGAGGAGGGGGAGCGCCAGAGCTTCTTCCAGCGCAAGAAAGTAAAAATGAATTTGCAAAAGTAGGTGAAACGTGAAACCGAAAAACATCCTGCTCTACGTAGACGCCAGCAAAGAATCCCGCGCCGCGCTTGACGTGGCCGTGGATTACTCCGGCCTGGAATCGACCATCATAGCGGTGAACGTCGTGAACCGCCAGACGGTCATCCAGCTTACCCGCAGCGGCGAAATTAGCCTTGCGGAGGCCGAGGTCGAGCTGGAAGAAAACGGCTGGTGTTATCTATATGACGCCGAAGAAACAGCCAAAAGCGCCGGAGCGCAGATCGTCATTCTCCAGGAGTCCGGATATCCGGAAGAAGTTCTCCCGAGACTGGCCTCCGAATACGGCGTTGACCTCATTATAATCGGCCATGCTCCCGGTCTTGGACAGGCGAGCCTGGCTCAGCAATTAATCGAACACGCACCTTGTGCGGTACTAGTGGTAAAGTAACATGATGAACGAACTGAAACTCTCCAGTCTCTTAACTCCCAAAAACATCCTTCTCGACGTGAAAGAGAAGGAAAAAGACGCTCTTCTGGCGAAGATCATCAAGACCTTTTCGGAAGTGAATAACATCGCTGATCCGGAAGCCCTGGCCAGGGAAGTGACGGAACGCGAAGCCCTCGGCAACACCGGCATCGGCCGCGGCATCGGCTTCCCGCACGCCAAATCCAGCCAGGTCGAAGAGATCTCCGTCCTTTTGGCCCGTCCCGCCCGCCCCATCGAATACGGCGCGCTTGACGGCCTTCCGGTCAATCTGGTGATCCTTATCATCGCCCCCGATTCCGGCGACAACAACCAGTATCTCCACGCCATGGCGCGCATTTCCCGCCTCTTAGGCAAGAGCGAAGTGAGAGAGAAACTGGCCCAGGTCAAGACTCCCCAGGAAGCTATCGACACGATAGCGGCATTCGAGAACTAAAAACAAAATGCCCAATAACAAACTAGTCAGCGACGCCGCCTCCAACTTAGTCGAAAGCTACAAAGAGGACGGCAACATCAACCATATCGACGGACTGAACCTGCCGAGCAGCGACGACATCGCCTCGCTTACCGAGGCGCTCTTAGCTCTCGTCCTTCCCGGCTTTTTCGGTTCCGAGCGTCTGACTAAAGCAAACTTCGCGGCGGTCACGGTCTACCGCCTTGAGGAAGTCAAGGCGAAACTAACCGAGCAGATCTTAAGAGGCATCAACTACGTCTGCAGGGGAGACGAACGCCCCGACTGCGACAAGTCCCGCTGCGAAGCCAAAGCCGCTTCCCTTACGGAAGTCTTCCTCCTAACTCTTCCCAAAGTAAGATCCTTGATCAAGACCGACATCGAGGCCGCCTACGACGGCGACCCCGCCTGCTTCGCCAAGGAGGAAGTGATCCTCTGCTATCCGGGCTTTCAGGCCATCGCCATCCAGCGCCTTGCCCACGAGCTCCACTCCATGGGCGTTCCCCTTATCCCCAGGATCATGACGGAGTACGGCCACAGAAGGACCGGCGTTGACATCCACCCGGGCGCCAAAATAGGCGAACGCTTCTTCATCGACCATGCCACCGGCGTCGTTATCGGCGAGACCAC
>JAFSWV010000018.1 GCA_017444325.1 bacterium
ATGCCGTCCACATTGCGGGCGACAAAGGAATGGACCAGAGCCGCCTCCTCCACTTCATCATCCTGACTTTCAGCGACAAATGTGTGATAGCCGCTTGACTTGAGAAAAGAAACGATGGTATGGGTCAGCGAAGAAAAAAAAGCATTGTTCAGATCCGGCACGACCAGGCCTATGGTCGAAGTGATTTTCGTCCGAAGTCCCTGCGCGAGTTTATTGGGGACAAACGCCGTCTTTCGCGCCTCCTCTTGGATAAGGACTACGGTCTTGTCGCTGATGCGGTATTGCTGAGCCTTTCCGTTCAAAACGCGCGAGACCGTACTTGGAGACAATCCAAGCCGACCGGACAGAGTTTTAAGCGTCTCTTTCATTAGATGATATTGCTTCCTTTACAAAAAAAACAGTCAAAATTCTTGCTTGTTCGAAAAAACTTTTTTACATTTGAAATTGCAAACGCGCAATCGTTTGTGCAAAGGTATGAAAGTTTTTTTTAAATCGCAAGCCTGATGTGTTTAAACATAGAACAAACGATTGTGCAAAATTAATAATATATAATGAAAAACAGTAAGATTTTGGTCATCGGCTCCAGCAACACCGATATGACCGTACTGACAGAGACACTTCCCGCCCCCGGCGAAACCCTGCTCGGCGGTGAATTCAAGATGGGTGGCGGCGGAAAAGGCGCCAACCAAGCCGTAGCGGCCAAGAGGCTGGGTGGAGACGTGCAGTTCATCTGCAAGGTCGGTAAGGACATTTTCGGCGAGAACGCCATCGCCTCCTACAAGGCAGAAGGTCTGGACACTTCCCTGATTCTCTGCAGCGAGAAGCCTTCCGGCGTAGCCCTCATCCTCGTGGACAAACAGGCTGAGAACTGTATCAGCGTGGCCGGCGGCGCCAACGAAGACTTTTCCGTCGAGGACATCCGCTCCCTGAAGGCCGTCATCGAAAGCGCGGGCATCCTGATTCTCCAGCACGAGATTCCCATTCCCAGCATTGTAGAAGCCGCCAAAATAGCGCATGCAGCCGGGGCGTATGTCATCCTCAACCCGGCTCCCGCCCGGGCGCTCCCCGAGGAAATCTACGCCTGCATCGACCTGTTGACTCCCAACCAGACCGAGACGGCCACGATGACCGGACTTTCCGTCAACAACGAAGAGGAAGCCGCCGCTGCCGCCGCCGAGTTGCGCCGCAAGGGTGTGGGCAACATCCTGATGACGATGGGCAGCAAAGGCTCGATGTGCTTTACCGCCAAGGAGCAATTCTTCACGCCCGCCCTGCGGGTGAAGGCCGTCGACACCACGGCTGCCGGAGATACTTTCTGCGGCGCCCTCGCCATAGCCCTGTCCGAAGGCAAATCGCTCAAGGAAGCCGCTGCGTTCGCCACCAAAGCCTCCTCCCTGACCGTCCAGCGCCGTGGCGCCCAGGATTCCCTGCCTTATCGCCGCGAACTGGAATAAATTACGCGAACAAAACCATAAAAAGAATAATCAACCATAAATTACCTAAGCCTTATGTTTATCATTGAAAGTTATCTGGTCGCCGTCATCTTTTGTTTTATCACGATGCTCTGCTGGGGCTCCTGGGGCAACACCCAGAAAATGGCCGCCGGCAACTGGCGCTATGAACTCTTTTACTGGGACTATGTCATCGGTATGATGCTTTTCGCCCTCTTCCTGGCTTTCACGATGGGAAGCATCGGTTCCGAGGGTCGTCCTTTCCTGCAGGACCTTGCGCAGGCTGAAGGCGC
>JAFSWV010000019.1 GCA_017444325.1 bacterium
CGATCTTTCCCCGGAACTGATACCCGCAAAAAGAAACGCCACCACTTATGAAGAACTCGGCTTTCTCTTCAAGCTTTTTTACAAGCTTCTTCTGCATTTTGAAAGGAAATCTGTTGAAAGCGCCGACCTTGTCCTCGCCACCAACGCTTCTTATCAGAGCATAGAGTTTGCAAGGGACGGCCTCACACAGGAAAAAAGTTTCGTGGTGCGTTCCGGGCTCAGAAGGGAAGAGCTTATACAAAACAGAGAAACGCCGAATTCGAATGTTCTAAAGCTTGTTTACATTGGAGTGATGGCGCGCCAGGACGGCGTCGACATTCTTTTGAAAGCGCTGGCTCTTCTGAAGAAAAAACAGCCGAACGTTTCTTTGAAATTGCTTGGCGACGGGCCGGAATTTGAGAACTTGAAAGCGCTGGCGAAAAACCTCGGTATTGAAAAAGAAACGGAATTCTTAGGTTTCGTTCAGAAAGAAAGAGCGAAGGAAATACTTCTAAAGAGCGACATCGGCGTCACGCCCGATCCCAAAACTCCGATGAACGACAACTCCACGATGCTGAAGACGCTCGACTACATGGTGGCGGGTTTGCCGCAAGTTATGTTCGATCTCAAAGAACACCGCGCCACTTGCAAAGACGCCGCGCTCTACGTTGAGCCGAGCAGCCCTGAAGCGTTGGCGGAAGGCATAATGAAACTTATTAACGACCGGGCTTTGATGGAAAATTTAAGCCAAAGATCTTTGGCAAGAAGTCAAGAATTGGCCTGGGAAGGGGACGGCGAACCCCTTTTGCTGGAAGCCTACTCCAAGGCTTAAACACTTTTGTTTAAATCGTTTATATCAAAAACCGCAGGCCTGTTGTTTGCCATAAAATAGTTGACTTGTAAATTATTTACCAGTTTATGATATAATGGTGGTGAACAAAATGAAAACGTCTCAAACCAATTAAGGAGGATGTTATGAAAAAAAGTCAAATGATCGTTATCGCTTCCGCTATCATTGCGTTCGTCGCGCTGACTTTCTTCACCTTCAACGTGTTCAGAGCGCTCTCCAGCGTCAGCCCCGATCCGCATTGCGGCATCAGGTACACGAAGTTCTCTGCCGACAATCAGGTCTCCGGCGCCTTCGCCCTGAACTACATCATCAGCAAGTCATATTGATCGCAAAAGCGAAGTCAGATTTCTACCTACTAATTATATAAGGAGGTAACTATGAAAAAAATCTTTACTCTTTTTTTCCTTTCTTTTTGTTTCACGCTTAGTTCTTTCGCCAGACACGCCCCCAAGAGCGACAAGGGGATCTTTCTTTCTCCCGGCCAGCATTTCGACTATGTGATGTACGGCTACGTCTGGGATTCGGAGTCCAACACCTACGACGTCGTCTTCGCTCCGGGCTTTGTGGGCGGCACCGATCCGATAAGGATGGGCTTCAGCAAAGTCTTCACCAACGATCTTCCCAAATACGTCAGCTCGGAGTGGTACTCCAACTGCTTTGCCATGGTGCCTAATGCCTGCCGTTTTGCCAATAACACCATAACGAATTACGCGCTCGTCTATTTTCCCACCAAAGCCAGGGAAAATCTCTGGGGCGCGGGGAACACGGTCAAGGATAGTTTCGTGACAGCCGGCGAATTCATTTTCGACGATATGCCGGAAGCTTATTCCAGTTGCGGCAGATTCGTCAGCGACAACCTCGGCAAGTCTTTGGGCGGCTGGCTTACGCCTCCGCTGGCCGGGCTCGGCATCCTGGGCTCCTCGGTCTGGTATCCCTTGTGCGGAGTTGGCAGCGTGACGGTCGGCGCCCTGGGCGGACTCTTCCAGACCATGCTGGCCGGCGGCTGCGTTGGCTGCATAGGCGGCAGCTTCCTGACCGCCGGCGGCGCGGTCGGCGGTAGTGTTCCCGCGGCTTGTATGCATGCTTTCCTGGCTCCCGGCGGGGAAGCGCTCTGGGACGGCGGCATGGGAACGCTTGTCACCGTTGGCTGCGAGGCTTGGAATGCGGCCGTCGTTACGCCCTGCTCTTTCCTTGAGCCCAGGCCCAGCGGCAAGCACGATACGGCGCTTATGGATTTTTATCCCGCCAGACAAAACAACAAGAAGGATCCCGCCCGCGCCGCCAGGAATAAGTAGTTCTGGGTTTTGCGAAAAGGGCAAGGGAAGCCATAGTGTGAGCTAAGCACGTATCCCATAGCGAACTCACGGAGGATGCCAACGTTAGCAATGCGCGCGTAGTCCGTGAGCGAGGGATACGTGCTTAGCTCATGCGGTATGTGTAGTCCGTGAGCGGGGGACATAGGCTTCCCTTTGGTCAATATGCGCCGCACTTTAGCAAGTTATCCACAACCCCGCAAGCCCTTCCTAGCCCACTTAACTTGCTTAAATGAAGCAATTTGTGCATAGGCAGCAGGGAGCCTTCATCCTCACGTTGTTTTATACCCTTGCTTTTGGTAAAATGAACACGATGGACGATTAGCCGCTTATAGTGGCGGCGGTGTCGTCCTGTCGAACACAGAAACCAATTTTTTTATTAACGGGATTATTCCAAAAAGTAATTCCAAACCTTTAACCAAAATAAAGAGGAAAGCATGAAAAAATTCCTTTGTCTGGCGCTAATGCTCGCGTTAGCGTCCTACGTGTGGGCCGACGCTCCGGCGAACGACAACGTCGCTGACGCCGCCGCTTACACGATCGGAACGGCTGTTACCGGCACCACGACTGAGGCTACGCTCGAAGCGGGCGAAGCTGACAAGATCGGTGAAAGCTGGGTCAACTCCGTTTGGTACAAATTCAACCTCGGCACGTCTTTCCAGCAGAAAGTCACGATCGACGTCAAAGCCACCGAAGGCAGCTCTCAGGACACCTGTCTTGTGATCGGCACCGGCACGAGCCTTGACGACATGGAGATCATCGTCGCCCAGGACACCAGCGTTGACGAGCACTATGCCGCCACCTTCGACGGTGACAAGGACTACTTCATCGGCGTCTACGGCTGGAATGCCGACGCTTGCGGCGAGTTCTCCCTCACCAGTTCCAGCGTCCCCATCAAGAGCTGGTACGCTTCTCCTGACGGCACCGGTTCCGGCGACAGCGCCGAAGATCCCTGCGATCTGAAGACCGCTTTCGCCAACGTGGCCGGCGGCAATGCCGTTTACATGGCGCCGGGCACCTACGTCCTCTCCGAAGTTGGCGAAGCCGCCAACGTCCGCTGGACCGACGGTACCTTCCTGCTCCTCCAGACCGCTGGCGTCTCCGTCATCGGCGCTGGCAGCGACCAGACCATCATTCTGTGCGACCAGACGAATGACGTCGGCGTGGCCATCATGGCTGCTGACATCACCTTCAAGGGCATCCAGATCCAGCATCCGATGGACATCAAGGGCAACGACTCCTGGGGCGGCGCTTTCTACGGCCTCACGGCTGCTCTGACCACCGTTGACGCGACCGGGCTCCACCTGGAAGACGTCTACGTTTACGTCGGCAGCGAAGGCGGCGTCACCGACCCCGACAGCGGCTACCTCATTCGTCCCGCCTGCATCCAGACCAAGTGCGACAGCACGGTCACTGTGGAAGACTGCGCGTTCATCTCTTACGGCCTTCTGACCGCCTGCCAGATCAAGCCCTTCACTTGGGACGCTGCCGCGGAAGGCGACAAGACCGTGCACTTCAACTTCAGCCGCTGCACCTTCAGGAGCAACTACGACGTTATCCATGAAGCGAAGCCTGACGCTATCGACCACAACAGCGCCATTTTCGGCAACGTTTGGTACAGCAACATCGACACTGAAGTCAATGTTCAAAACTGCATCTTCCTGAACACCAAGTACCCCGTTGGCGAACAGGCCAACGACGACGAAAGACAGTGGAGATTCACTGTCAAGAGATGCTTCATGCCCGAAGCTGACCTTGAAAGACAGACCCGCGCCGCCGTCAACTACGTCGAGTGCGACACTGTGATGGATCCTCAGGTCGAGACCACCGGCTGGACCA
>JAFSWV010000176.1 GCA_017444325.1 bacterium
CCTTTCACGGAATGGAACCAGGGAAAGTCAACGCCCTCGCAGACCCACTCTTTTTCTTTACGCAAGGGGACCTTGGCAATGATCTGCTCCACTTCCTCGGGGGCAGTGAAGTAAAAATAAGCGCCGGCGCCCAAAAGCAACAAAACCAGAATGAACAAAAATTTCTTCATGCCCTAATTATATCAAATCGGAATACCCTACTTTGCTTGGGCGTCTTCGATGAGGTTGTTGATGCGGGGGCGCAAAACTTCCGTGCCGGAGAGAGGAATGACGCAGCGATCTTTGTCGGAGGCGAAGGTGGCGTTTGTGAAACGCTGTCTGGCTTCTTCGCCTTTGGCTTTCTTCTCTTTTTCCTGCTCGGCTATTTTTTGGAGAATGGTTTGCTTTTCTTCAGGTGTGGCTGTGGGGAGCTGCTCGGCGAGAAGGCCTATTTTGGCAAGGTAATATGAGGCGTCGATCCAGCCCTCCAGTTCCCAGAAAAGTTTCGCGTCGGTTTTTGGCAGTTCTTTTTTCAGGATCTCGGACGCCTGGAGAAGATCAGCGAAAGCTTTTGGAAAATCCGTCACGCCTTCCGATTCCGCTTTCTGATACCAGGACCTTTTGGGACCGGTGCCGGAGTTGTGGCGGGCAAATGTTAGCATAGCGGAAGCGATAGGCTCGGGATAGAGCGCCTTGAAAGAATCTTCCCAGACTTTTTGGGAATCGAAGTTCTTAGGATCTTTCGCCCACTGTGCAAAGGAATATATGCCTATCTTGCTGGCCTCGCAGTTCTCCATAAGATTCAGCATAATACCGCTGAAGGGAAAATCAATTAGCCCGTAGAGGCGGCCTATGATAAGGTTGGGACGGGAGTAGTCGTTGACAGGCCAGTTCCACCAAACCAGAGGCGGCCTTTTGTAATTATCCGTTGCTTTTTGGGCATATTCGGGATCCAAGTCGCAGCAGACTTTCTGGCCGGTCCAGATGAGTTTGATGGAGGGATCCATGTGTTCGCCCAAATAGCGGTCGTAATCGTTGGCGCCGTCGCCGTGATAGATATTGGGGCAGACGATAAGAGGGCCGCAGCCGCCTTTCTTTTTAAGGAAATCATTCACAATATCGTTGCAGATCTTTGTGTGCATTTCGGCGTCGGCCTGGCCGTAGTCGTCGAAGAAGACGCCGAAATACCTGAAGCCCATGGAATACATGTCTTCGAGTTTGGCGAAGACTTTTTCCTTATTGGCTTCGTATTCTTCTATGTTTTGGAAGGCGGAGCCGAGGTGGATGGCCCAGTAGAATTTTACGTTTGATCTTTTCGCGGCGGCGAGGAGCGTCTTGAAGTCTTCCCTTTCCTTTTCTGGATAAGGTTCAGCCCATTTCTCGGTGTGATAGGGATCGTCCTTCGGTCCGTAAACGTAAAGATCGAGACCGTTCTCGCCGAGGAAGGTTATCATGCCTTTCCTTCCCTCGGTTCCCCAGGGGCGGCCGTAGAAGCCTTCCACTACGCCGTAAAATTTATCGTTTTGTTTTTCGCAGGCCATAAGTCCCATTAGCGCTATAAGTGTTAAGAAGAGTTTGGCTCTCATTTTTGCTGACATTTGGGGCAGACGTGGGTGCCGCGCTGGGCCACCACGGTTTTTATTATGATCGTCTTGCATCTCGGGCAGGGCTGGCCCTGGCGGTGAAAAACATTGAGCGTCTCGGCGTTGTTGCCGTGCTTGCCGTCGGCGCTGATGAAATTCCCCTGCGTGTGTCCGAGGGAGGTTCCGGAATTGGCGATGCCTTTCTTGAGGACGCTTTGTATGGCGTCCCTCAGGGCTTTCGCTTCCTCAAGGGTAAGGCTGGCGGCCGGGCGTTCCGGATGGATCTTGGCGAGCCAGAGCGCTTCGTCAACGTAGATGTTGCCGAGACCAGCGACGTGCGACTGATCCAGGAGCCAGGCCTTGATGCAGAGCTTGATCTTTTTGTCTTTGGGCAAAAGATCGAATAGCAGCTTCGGTGTGAAGCTTTTTTCCAAGGGTTCGGCGCCGAGCTTGCCGAGGATCTCTTCCTTGTCACGGGTTAGATTGAAGCGGCCGAATTTCCTGATGTCGTCGTAGCGGAGAGCCTTGCCGTTGGCGAAGGTTATCCTGGCGCGCTCGAAGCGGCCTCTTTCCTCCTTCGCGTCGATGGTCACGAAATGCCCGGACATCCTTAAGTGCGAGATGAAATAATTTCCGTTATCCAGCGTCGCCACGATGTATTTGGCGCGGCGGGAGAGTGCGGCAATTGTTCTTCCTTTGAGGGTTTTTGAGAAATCCTCCGCTGTCATGGGCGCGACCAGAGCCGGGACGAGGATCTCGACGTCTTTTATTTTTACTCCCAGGAGCTGTTGCTTGATTATTTCGTTGACGACGGTCTGTACTTCAGGAAGTTCCGGCATAGTTTTATTCCGTGGCGGGATACTCGTGATCCCTTATGTGGTGACGGTTGAAAAGATACCAAATCATGACTAAAAAGGAACAAATAGCGCAGATCCTGACCGCCTCCCTGAGCCCGATATGGTCGGCTAAGAAACCCGTGAACTGGCAGCCAAGAGGGACAACGCCCAAAAGAATGGCGGCGTAGAAGCTGATGAAGCGGTCACGGTACTTGTGCGGAGCGATAAGCTGAATGAGCGTGTTGGTGGAGGAAAACAAAAGTATCTGACCGAGCCCCATAAGAAACATGGCGAAGCAGGAAAGTTTCAGGCTGGAGGAATACGAGTAGATCATTAAGCCCGTTCCGGAGGAGAGCGTCGCCACGATGAAATGATAGTTGAAATATTTCAGCGTGGAGCGGCTGGCCATATACCCTGCGGAGATAATGGCGCCAAGCGCCAGGGAGCTCTGGAGCATGCCCAGAAAACGCGAATCGCCGTGCAGAATGTCCCTGGCGATGGCGGGCGTCAGAGTGTTGGCGGTGATGGCCGTGGCGCCTATCATAGAAAGCGTCAGAAGAACGACTCGGACGGGCGGGAAAGTCCAGGCCGTCTTAAGGCCCTCCCAGAAATCGTGGGCGGCGTTCTTGCCTTTCTCATAGACCGGCAGCACGAAATCCATAAGATGGAGCGCTATGACGGCCGCGAAATAGGAGAGCGAATTCAAGAAGAAACAGAAGCTCTCCCCGATGTGGGAGGGAACGTCGCTGGGGAGATTGCCCTGGGAAAGAGCGGTCCCCCAGTTGTCCTTGATTAGGCTTATAGCGAAGCCGCCGATGGCGGGGCCCACCAGTCTGCCAAGATTGAAGATCATGGAGTTCAGGGCGATGGCGTTGCCAAGGTGCGAGGGCTCCTTCACCATGAAATAGATGAGGCTATGGCGGGTGGGCATTTCCAAAGACGTCAGGATGCCCATAAAAGCCGCCATGACTAAAAGCAGAGCGGGCGTTATGACGCCATTTAGGGTAAGGACGGCGAGAATGACGGCGTGCAGGGAAGACAAAACCAGAACGGTCATTAAAAGGCGGCGCTTGTTGAAGCGGCTCATCAGTATCCCCGCCACGGGGCTCAATATGAGCCCTGGCGCCTGGGAAAGCAGCAGGATCGTCCCCAGCATGGTCTTGGAGTTCGTAAGATCGTAAACCAGCCAGCCCATGGCCACCGCCTGGATCTGGCTTCCGGTGCAGGAGACAAGTTGCCCGATGAAGAACAGGCGGTAGTTGCGGGACTGGAAGGCCCGGCCGAAATTTACGACAAATTCCTTAATTTTACCCACGAACATACACCGGAATATTTTACCACAAAAACCGTTGGCCTTGGGAGGGGAAGCGTTTGATTTTCAAACCTTTTATCAACTTGCGTTTTTACCAATAAATCAATATCATTGAATAACTGTAAAGTTTATCTTAAACGCCCCTTTTTAACTCTTCACCAGGGATAAATAATGAAGCGCAAACTTCTGAATTATCTTATTCCAATTCTTATGACACCTTGTCTTATGAACGCCAGCGAAAATCTTGAAGAACAAAGCGGAAGCGTTCGCTGCGGCAACGCCCGTTTCTCCCGTCTTTCGGACGCCATGGTAAGAATAGAGTTCGATCCCTCCGGCAAGTTCGACGACCGCCCGACTCTTAGAACGCTTTCCATGCCGGAAACCAAAAAATTCGACGAAGTCAAATTCATAAGGGGCGGCGTGGCCATGAGGACGCCCTACGTCAAGATCTACTACAAGGACGGCCCGGAACTGACGAAAGACAGCCTCAAGATCGAATGGGAAAAAGGCGGCATGAAAGGCGAATGGCGCTACGGCGACCTCGACCCGGAAAACCTGGGCGCCGTCGTGGGCATGGACCACGTTTACGACGCCATGGTCGGGAACGGCAAAGTCTTCCCGGGCGGCGACTGGAAATACGAGCGCTACGGCGAACTGCCCTTATTGTACATCTCCAGCACGCTGCACGACTGGCGCAACGCCAACAAAGCTGAATATAAGCCTGTCGGAAACGACCTCTGGTGCATGTTCAGGGATTACGATGAACTGCCCAAGGAAATGCAGGAGATCTGCGACGTCGCCAAGACCGCCCCTCCGGGACCCGTCTCCAAGGCCGGCTACTTCATGCTGGACGAGAGCTGGATGTACATGTACGACCGCGAGAAGGAATGGCTCGACACCGACATTAGGGAAAACTACAAGAACCTTTTCTTCTTCTGCTACGGCAAGAATTACGGCGACGCGCTGAAAGAATTTACCGCGCTCTGCGGAAAGGTCCCCATGCTCCCCCGCTGGGCCTACGGCTCCTGGTACTCCCGCTTCCATCCCTACGCCGCCGACGAGATCAAGGAAGTCGTCAAGAAACACAGGGAGTGCAAAATGCCCCTGGACGTCCTCATCGTGGACATGGACTGGCACATCAACGGCTGGTCCGGCTGGGAATGGAACAAGGAGAAGTTCCCGGATCCCGAAGGCTTCTTCAAATGGGCCCATGAGAACGGCCTGAAAGTTGGCCTGAACGTCCACTCCGAAGGCATACCGAAAAACGACGAAGCCTTCAAAGCGATGGCGCAAAGCTTAGGCATCGATCCCCAGAATCCTCCCCCGCTGGCCCAGAAAGACTGGAAGGAATTCCGGGAAAAGATGGGCATTTCCATCTGGAACCGCGGACACGGCGGCGATTCCTTCGCCATGGATTACCTTGACAAGGACATCTGGGAAGCCTTCGAAAAATACACCTACGATCCCAACGACGCAATAGGCGTGGACCTCTGGTGGGAAGACAACTGGCAGGGCATCATGCCGCACTTCAACTTCAATCTCTGGATGGATGAGCTGATGTTCCGCCATCACCTGAAGCAGGGCAAGCGCCCCATCGCCCTGAACCGCTACGCGGGCCTGGGCTCCCAGCGCTACCCGGCCTATTTCTCCGGCGACACCGCCTCGCACTGGCCTGTTTTGAATTACGAGTTCGACGTGAACAGAAGGGCCGCCCACGAAGGCATGAGCTACTTCTCCCACGACCTCGGCGGCTTCAAGGGCGAAATAACGGGCTTCCATCCCGGACACATCTCCCCCGAGCTTTTCGTCCGCTGGGTGCAGATGGGCGCCCTGTGCCCCATCATGAGAGTGCACAGCGACCACGGCATCAGGGAAGCCTGGAACTACAACGAGGAGACCGAAGAGATCATAAGGGAAGCCTACCAGCTCCACCTCAAGCTCGTCCCCTACTTCTATCATTTGGCCAGGGACGCTTATGAAACGGGCATGCCCATCCACCGCCCCGTCTATTTCCTCTTCCCGGAGGACGAGGAAGCGTACTCCTTCACGCATTCCTACTTCATCGGCGACAAGCTCTTCTTCGCGCCTGCCGGCACTCCCGGCGGCTTCATGAAATTCAAGCTGCCCAAAGGAATGTATTACCACTATACGACCGGCGAAAAATTCGAAGGCGGAAAGCCCATCAAGAAGCAGGTGGCGCTCAACGAATTCAACCTCTTCGTGCGCGCGGGCTCCGTCATCCCGAATATGGACTACGTCGAGAGCGTCGGCACGTCTCTCCCCGATCCTCTGGTCTTAGCGGTCTATCCCGGCGGCAACGATTATATAGAGATCTACGAGGACGACGGCGAATCGCTTGATTACGACAAGAACTACTCCAGGCTGCCGATAAGGCTCGAGGACGACGGCAAAGCCATCGTAATTACGCAGGAGCCCGTAAAGGGCGGCTTCGAATCCATGCCGTTAAAGAGAAACATAAGAATAGACCTTTACTTCGTCGGCGAACCGACGGACGCCGTCTTAGGCTGCCAGAACGCCAAGATAAGCTACGACGAAAACAAAAAGTGCTATTCCGTTCTCATTCCCGACCTGAACGTGAAGGAAAAACACCAGTGGGTCTTCAATTTTGAAAAATAATAAAATATAGAGCAAGTAATTAATCTCTAAATCAGGAGTTCATATGCATCCCGGTCTCATCGCAATTCTGGTAATCTTCGCCATCATACTGATCTTCAAGGCTCTTGTGATCGTTCCCCAAAAGAGCGCCTACATCGTGGAGCGCTTGGGAAAATACCGCATGACCCTGGAAGCCGGCTTCCATAACATCATCCCCTTCATCGACAGACTGGCCTACAGGCTCTCCATGAAAGAAATGGCCATCGACGTTCCGCCGCAGCAGTGCATCACCAAAGACAACATCATGGTGGACGTGGACGGCGTATTGTACCTGCAGGTGATGGAGCCGACGAAGGCCGCCTACGGCATCGACGACTATATGTTCGCGACCACGCAGCTGGCCCAGACCACCATGCGAAGCGAAATGGGCAAGCTTGACCTTGACCGCAGCTTCGAGGAAAGAACGACCGTGAACTCCGCCATCGTGGAAGCCGTCGACAAAGCCAGCGACCCCTGGGGCATAAAAGTCACGCGCTATGAGATCAAGAACATCACTCCTCCCCGCACCATAAGCGACGCCATGGAGAAGCAGATGAGGGCCGAGCGTGAGAAACGCGCCATGATCGCGGAATCCGAGGGCGAACGCCAGTCGAAGATCAACCGCGCCGAAGGCGAACGCCAGCAGGCCATAGCCCTTTCGGAAGGCGAACGCGCCAGAAGGATAAACGTCGCGGAAGGCCAGGCCAAGGAGATCCTTCTGGTCGCCGAAGCCCAGGCGGAGAGCATCAGGAAAGTCGCCCAGGCCTTAAACGAGCCCGGCGGCCTCGCCTCCGTCAATATGCAGCTTGCGCAGAACTACCTGAATCAGTTCGGGCATCTCGCCAAGACGAACAACACCATGATCGTGCCGGCGAACCTATCCGACGTCGTGGGCATGCTGAAAGCCTGCTCGCAAATAGTTAAGGCTGAATAAAAAACAAAAAAGCCCCGCCGAAAGACGGGGCTTTTTCATAGGTGGTGCCGAGGGGCGGAATCGAACCGTCGACACAAGGATTTTCAGTCCTTTGCTCTAC
>JAFSWV010000177.1 GCA_017444325.1 bacterium
AAAGCCATCAAGAAGATGAACGTGGACGAGTTCGAGTTCTCCCAGGCTTACCCCATGTTCTGGGACAAGCTGGAAAAGGCCAATTACTTCCTTGAATCGATTCTTGAGACCATGGAAGAGGAGACCGACGGCCGCCTCATCCAGCACCTTCTCTCCGATCCTCTGGGCGACGGCGGCCAGTGGGACATGATGGTCAACCTGGTCCAGAAATACGGCCTCGTTCCCAAGACCGTCTACCCCGAGAGCTTCAGCAGCTCTTCCACCGGCGCCATGAACGGCATCCTCACTGGCAAACTGAAAGAATACGCCTGCACGCTCAGGGAAGCCTACAAGAAAGGCGCCAAGATCGCCGAGCTTAGGGAAAAGAAAGGCGAGATGGTCCAGGAATTCTACAACATCCTGACCATCCACATGGGCACGCCTCCCACCGAGTTCGTCTGGCAGTGGCGCGACAAGAAGGACAAATTCCACCGCACCGGCGTCATGACCCCGCAGAAGTTCTACAAGGAATTCGTTGGCATCAACCTTGACGACTACATCTGCTTGATCAACGCCCCCACCAAGGACAAACCCTACAACAAGATGTACACCGTGAAGTTCCTCGGCAACGTGGTCGGCGGACATCCCGTCAGATACCTCAACGTCGACATCGACACGATCAAGGAAGCGGCCATCAAGACCATCAAGGGCAAGGAAGTCGTCTGGTTCGGCTGCGACGTAGGCAAACAGCTCGACGGCAACCTGGGCATCCTCGACCTCAACCTCTACGACGATGATCTCCTTGGCAACGCCGGCTGCAAGCTCAACAAGGCCCAGCGCCTGGACTACAACGAGAGCCGCATGAACCACGCCATGGTCCTGACGGCCGTCGACCTCGACAAGAAGGGCAAACCCGTCCGCTGGCTCATTGAGAACAGCTGGGGCGACAAGAACGAAGGCAAAGGCTTCCTGACCATGACCGACGAATGGTTCAGCGAATACACCTACGAAGTCGCCGTCAACAAGAAATATCTTTCCGAGAAACTCAAGAAAGTCCTGAAGACCAAGCTCATCGAGCTGAAGCCTTGGGACCCCATGGGCTCTCTCGCCAAGTAACGCGCTTTTGCTAAGTGGTAAAAATTTATCTGACAATAGCTGTCCTGATAATCCTTTCGGCGTTCTTCTCCGGCTCCGAAACGGCTTTCTTTACCCTTAGCAGAGTGCAGCTGAAGATGCTGGGGGAGAGGGGAGGAAAAGTAGGCGCCGCCATCGCGAAACTCCTTTCGAATCCCAGGCGCGTATTGAACACCCTTCTCCTCTGCAATCTTCTGGTCAACACGATCCTTTCCGCCCTGCTCAGTAAGATCTTCCTCGATCTTTTCGGGCCTAGCGGACTTCCCATAGCGGTCTTCGTGGTGACCGTGCTGCTCCTGATTTTCGGAGAGATCACGCCCAAGGTCATAAGCCTTGGCAACTACATGACCGTGTCCAAGATCGCGGTCTATCCCATCAGTTTCTGCTGCTACATTTGCGCGCCTTTCCGTTTCGCCCTGCGCATAGTCTCCAACGGCATCTTAAGGCTTATGGGACTTCCCCTAGAAAAAGCCGACCGTTTCACGCGGGAAACGTATCTCGCGGCTTTGATGTCGAGCAAGGAGACGGGCGCGCTGGAAATGAACGAGGCGGACATGATCCACGCCATCTGCGCTTTCCGAACGATGAAGGCGGTGGACGTCAGGACTCCCAGAACGGAGATGACGGCCATAAGCGAGGAGGAAAATCTTTTCCAGGCGGTCGCATTAGCCGAGCGCACCGGAGTATATTTCCTTCCCGTTTACAGAGGCAGCATCGACCGCATAGTCGGCATCCTGGAGATCGCGGCGCTCTCTAACAACTGGCGCGCCGTTAAAAAAGACGCCGTCATAAAAGATTTTATCGATTCATCCGACTTCATCCATCCGCCTTTCCTTAGTCCCGGCACCAGGCTTCTCGACGAACTCATCGAAGAGATGCGCGACAAAAAGGAGATGATCGCCATAATCCTCGACGAATACGGAGGAACGGACGGCGTCATCCAGCGCCACGAGGCCGTCGACACCATGCTTGGCGGCATAATGGGCTTGAAGGAAAGGGAGATCCACTTCCGGCCGAACGGGGACATTATCTCCGCGGCTTCCGCGAAACTTGTTGACCTCAACTGGGAATGCTCCCTTAATTTCCCGACGGACCTTGACGCCACATTAGCCGGCTACATTATGCGCGTGACCGGGAAGATCCCGGAAGTCGGCTACACCTTCGAGAGCGAAGGCTTGAAGATCACCATATTGAAGCGCAGCGGCCTGAAGCTCGAGACCGTAAGATTAAGGCCCATTGACAACGGAGGAGCCCTGTGACCGCAGCCCTTATCATAGCCGTTGTTTTCTG
>JAFSWV010000178.1 GCA_017444325.1 bacterium
GGTCGCCCTGATGCCGCCGTTGGGGAAGCTGGAGGCGTCCGGTTCCTGCTGGATCAAAACTTTGCCGTCGAAGACTTCGATCATGCCGCCTTTGCCGTCGTACTCCAAAAAGGAGTCGTGCTTTTCGGCGGTAGTGTCCGTCAGCGGCTGGAACCAGTGCGTGATGTGCGTCGCGCCGTGCGCGAGCGCCCATTTCTTCATGCCGGACGCGACTTCGTCCGCAATGGAAACGCTTAAGGGTTTCCCGTTGTCTATGCAGTCTATGAGCGCTTCATAGGTCTTGGGCTCGAGGTACTCCTTCATCTTGGCGCGCGTGAAAGTCAGCTCGCCGAAGTATTCGGAGGGGAGTTTGTCGGGGGTATCTACGGGGATGGGCTTCTTGTTGAAGGAGGCGCGCACCGCTTTGAATCTAAGGTTACTCATTTTTCTTTACGGTTGGTTGCTAAAAGATTACTTGAACATCGTGTCGCTTTCCAGCCGCTGTCGCGCTGATTTGTCGTACAAAAACTCGACAAGCGCGAGAGCGAAAAGGTAGGCCGCGCCGGGCCCTTTTCCCGTTATTATGTTCCTGTCGATGACGACCGGTTCTTCGGTGCGCCAATTCGTTTTCGAGTATCCTTCCTCGCAGGAGGGGTAGCAAGTCGCCTCATAGCCGTCGAGGAGGCCTTTCTCAGCCAGGATGAAGGCCGGGGCCGCGCAGATGGCGGCTATCGCCTCGCCCTTTTCGGCGCGCTTTCTTAATATCTTGTCGAGCGCCTCGCAGTCCCTTAAGTTGTAAGCTCCGGGGAGCCCGCCCGGCATAACAACGAGGTCGAAAGTTTCGTTTTCAACTTCGCTAATTGAGCAGTCGCTCACGACCGTGAGGTCGCGGGACATGGAAACGAAACCGCCTTCCGGGGAGGCGAGGGTCACTTCCGCTCCGGCTCGCTTCAGAAGATCGTAGGCTGTCAAAGCTTCGATCTCTTCGCTGCCGTCGGCTATGGCTATGAGAACTTTTTTGGTCATTTTATTTTGAGAGGAAGCGGAGCGCTTCGACGCGCTCCTCAATTTTAGCGAGCGTCAGGTCGCGGAAAGCGTCGATAGAGAACGCTGTGACAAGGAAGGAGCCCATGGCCGTTCCGTATCTGACAGCTTCCGTAACGTTGTCGTTGTTCAGTCTGCCGTTCCTGGCGATGAAGCCCAGAACTCCTCCCGCAAAGGAATCGCCGGCGCCTGTCGGGTCCACGACTTTTTCCGTCGGGAAGGCGGGGACGGCTTTTATGAAGCCGTTGCGCCCGAAAACCAAAGCGCCGTGCTCGCCTTTTTTCAGCAGGAGATATTCCGGCGAGAAGCGCTCCATTATTTTTTTCCCAGCCGTGATCAGGTTTGGGCAGTCCGTGAACATTCTCGCTTCGCCGTCGTTCATGAAGATGACGTCGGCCTTCTCGAAAACTTTTTCGAGTTCGTCCCTGGCGGAGTTGATGTAGAAGTTCATGGTGTCGCAGACCTTGTAGCAGGAAGATCCCATCTCTTCCATCACTTTCATCTGCAGGGAGGGGAGAATGTTCGCCAAGAAAAGCGTTTTGGCCTTCCTGTAATTCTCCGGGATCTTTGGCTCAAAAGTCGCGAAGACGTTCAGCATCGTGCAGTGCGTGTCGGCGGCGTTGACGTCGTTCAGGTAAGATCCGGACCAGCGGAATGTCTTGGCGCCAGGGACGACTTCCAGTCCCTCGAGGTCGATGCCGTGCGCTTTCAAAAGTTCCGTGTGTTCCTTGGGAAAATCATCGCCCACGACGCCTATCAAGCCCACTTTGGCCTGGAAGGAGGCGCTCATGGAGAAATATACCGCCGAACCGCCCAGACAGTCTTTGTGCGTACCAAAGCGCGTCGTGACGGTGTCGAGGGCCATGGAGCCCACGGCGGTTATGTCGGGGATAAAACTCATGGCTCAAGCGCGGGCGAGGTGTTGCTGCCGCCGGAGATCAGCGTCGTTTCCTTTCCGGTCTCGCTGTCGATTATCATGATGGAAGAGCCGGCGCGGGTGAAGACGATGTGGCGGGAGTCGGCGGCCCAGCAGGGGAATTCGTCGTTACTGGGATTGTTTGTGACGTTCGTTGAGTTGCCGCTCGCCAGGTCGCAAACGCAGACCTCGTAGTTGCCGCCGATCTGGGCGACGAAAGCGATCTTCTTGCCGTCTGGCGACCAGGCCGGGGAAGTGCAGTAGCGGGAGACGTTGCGGCAGATGCGGGTGCGGCCGCCGCCGCTTGCGTTCATGATGTAGATCTGGGGGCTCTTGCCCTCGTCGCAGGAGAAGACGATCTTGTTGCTGTCAGGGGACCAGGAGGGGGAGGACTCGTTGTCGCGGCCTCTGGTCAGGCGCTTGTGGGAACCGCCGTTCAGGGCGTAGGTGTAGAGTTCCGGGAAGCCGTCCTTGTCAAGGATGGCGGCCAGCTGCCTGCCGTCCGGGGAAATGCAGCCGGAGGTGTTCATGCCGGGCATGGCCAGTAGCTTCTGCGTTTTGCCGCTCGTCAGATCAAGCTTGTAGATGACGGCGTGGTTGGCGCGGTAGCTCGTGTAGAGGATGTTCTTGTGATCGGGGTACCAGTCCGGGAAAGTGTTGAGGTCGCTGCCGCTCGTAAGGTTCTTCTTGTCGCCGCCCAGAATGTCGCACATCACAATGTTTTTCGAGCGGCCGTAGCCCGAGGCATAGAGCATCCTGGACTGGAAGAAGCCTTTCTCCTTCAGGACGTCCTGGACGATGTCGTTGGCGATGGCGTGGGCCACTCTGCGCGGGGAGACGGAGCCCATGTTGTAGGTCCTGGCCATGACGGTTGATCCGTTCGAAGTGTTGTAAAGCTTGAAGGTCAGGGTGGAGCCGGAGACTTCGCCCTTGCCGATCAGCGCGGCGCCCAAATTATGCCAGTTCTGGAAGTGGATGCCCTGGGCGTAGTCGGCGTTGTTCAGAGTCGTAGCATCGCTAGATGAGATGCGCGCCAGGGAAAAGCCGCCGTGGAGGTTGAGGTCCTTCCTGACGACGTCGGCAATGGAGACCGCGCCGCCCCTGAAGTCAGCGACATAAATAGGGATGCCCTTGCGCTGCGCCGTGCCGCGCACCGTACCGGGGTTGATAACTTCCTCCGCGAAGACGGAGAATACTGCTAGGAGCGTCAAAAGACAAAGAAGCGATTTTTTCATGGCTGTATCCCTATGTTAGTTTTAACCTTTATTTGATTATTTTATCTTAAAGAGGGTTTTTATGCAATAAAAAGCCCCTTCACATTAAGCCCGCCACTTGTATTTTAGCCCTCGTTGTGGTAGCATAAGGGGAAATGTGTCGGAGCGTAGCGCA
>JAFSWV010000179.1 GCA_017444325.1 bacterium
AATAAAAACGCTATCGGCTGCAGATCTCTTCCACCATGTGGACGAAATTTTCTTCGCCCTTCTTGATGGCAAGCGCGACTTTCAGGTAGTAAACGGGCGGCGGGGACATTTCCAGCCCGGCGTGCTTGGAGAAGCGCACGGCGTCTTTTTCGGTGACGAGCACCGCCTGGGCCCCGAAATTCTTGGCTGTCTCGTATATTTCCTCGATCTCGTAGCGCCTGAAGCGGTGGTGGTCCGGGAAGAAGCGCTTGCAAACGACGTTCGCTCCCTGCTTCTCCAATATTTTGACAAAGCCGTCCGGCTGCGCAATGCCAGTGACCACCATGATCGGAAGGTCCTTTAGCAACGAGACGGGAGATTCTTTTTCGGTGTGGACGCTTACGAGTTTTTCCGGTTCATATTGACAAGTCAGGATGTCAGCCTCTTGGTTGTAAAGTCTGATCTCATCAACAAGTTCCTGATATTTTTCCTCGGTCAGGTTCTCCGCTTTCGTGATGAAGATGTGATCGGCTCTCTTGAGGCCTTCTAGGGGTTCTCTCAGAAGACCGGCTGGCAGTATCCTGCCGTAACCAAAGGGGCAGTTGGCGTCTATCAGGACGATGTCGTTCTGCCGGCGCAGCCGCATGTGCTGCATGCCGTCGTCAAGGATGATCGTGTCGACTCCGAATTCTCGTATAGCGTAGCGGGCGCCCCTGACCCTGTCGGGATCCGTCACGACAATCACGTTCTTCAGTTCCTGCGCCAGCATATAGGGCTCATCGCCAGCGATCTTGGGGGAAAGCAGAAGCTCTTTGCCGTCGCAGACAACCTTCGTCTTGTTGCTGAATTCCTTGTGTTTGAGCCTGAAGCGCAGGCTTGGGGAATGCGATTTGTAGCCGCGGCTCACGATGGCGACTTTTCTGCCGCCCTTGCTGAGCGCCCTGGAGAGCATGGCCACCACGGGTGTCTTGCCGGTGCCGCCGACCGTTATGTTGCCGACGCTGATAACGTGGCAGCCGGGCCAGTAGCGTTTTTTGTAGCCTTTTTCATAAAGGCGGTTGCGCAGTTTTATCACCGCGCCGTAAATTTTGCCGGCAGCCAGAAGGAGAGGCCAAATGAGATAGCGCCGCCAGGTGCGGTCCTGGCCGGACACTAATTTTTTCCATTTCTGCTCTCTCGAGAGTTTGTTTTTTCTCATTTATTTTTGGCTTCCTGCTCCGCGAAGTCTATGAGTTTTCTGGCGACGGATGCTTTGCTGATAAGGCCCAAGCGTTCCTTTGCCTTCTTGGGATAAAGGAAGGTGGCGTTCAGTTTCCCTACCGCGAAACCGGCCAAGGGCTTGGAGACGTCGTTGGCGACAATCATGTCGAGGCCCTTGACGAAAAGCTTTCTTTTGCCGGAGGCCTCGAGATCGTTGGTCTCCGCTGCGAAACCGATGACGATCCTTTTCCCCTTGTCGGGGGAAAGGGATTTCAGAATGTCTTTCGTGCGGACTAATTCCAGGATCGATTTCTCGGCGATCTTGTGTTCCTTTTGCTTCAGGGTCTTGGCAGGCTTGAAATCGCTGACGGCCGCGGTCATGATAAGGACGTCGCAGGATCTGAATTCTTTCTTCAAGGCCTGGTACATATCCTCAGCGGAAACGACGGGAATGAATCTGCAGCCCTTAGGCGGCTTTAAGTTGACGGGCCCGCTCACCAGAACGCACTCATAGCCCCGCTTCACCGCCTCTTTGGCGACGGCGAAACCCATTTTGCCGGAGCTGGGATTAGAGAGAAAGCGGACCGGATCTATGTATTCTCTGGTCGGTCCCGCGCTGACTAAAAATTTCAAGGACATGTTTATTTCTTGACGATCTTCAAAATGTCTTCCAGAGGGGCGAGTCTGCCTAAGCCCGCTTTCCCGCAGGCTAGTTCGCCTTCCGTGGGATAAACGACTTCGACGCCTCTCTCCTGCAGTTTCTGGATGTTCTCTTTGGTGGCGCTTGCTTCCCACATGCCGTCGTTCATGGCGGGGGCCACGATCTTTCTGCCCCTGTGGGCGAGCATTACGGAGCTGGGACCGTCATCGGCGAAACCGTAGGCCATCTTGGCGATGAAATCGGCTGAGGCCGGCAGAACTATTGCCGTTTCGCAAAGCTCGGCTAAGGCTACGTGCTCGGGGCGCCAGTCGGCGGGCTGGGCGAACTGGTCGATATAGACAGGATTCCTGGAGAGCGTTCGGAAGGTCACTTCGCCGACGAATTTCGTTGCGGCTTCTGTCATGGCCACATGCACGTTGAAGCCTTCCTTTACGAGAAGGCGCGTGAATTCGCAGGCCTTGTAGGCCGCGATAGAGCCTGTTACGACTAAGAGAATGTCTTTCATTTGTTACCTCCGTAGATGATCTCTTCCAATTCACTGGCGGCCCGGTCGACGTCGTCGTTCACGACGACGTGGTCGAACCAGACGCTCTCCGCCATCTCGCTTTTGGCTTTGGCCAATCTTCTCAGAATGACTTCTTCGCTATCCGTGGCGCGGCCCCTCAGCCTTCTCTCCAGCTCCTCGTATGAGGGCGGCATGATGAAGATGAGATGCGCTTCCGGCATTTTTTCATGCACGGACCTGGCGCCCTGGACGTCAATGTCAAGCAGAACGTAGTAGCCTTCCTTGAGCTGGCGCTCCACCGCCTCCCTGGGCGTGCCGTAATAGTTGCCGTGCACAGTGGCGTGCTCCAAGAAGCGGTCCTCTTTGAGCCAGGTCTGGAAAGTCTCCGCGGAAAGGAAAAAGTAATCCTTTCCCTCGATTTCGCCTACTCTCGGCGGCCGCGTGGTCGCTGAGACGGAGAATCTCAGATCATCGTGCCTCGCCATGAGCTTGGCGACGATGGTGGATTTTCCCGCGCCGGAAGGACCGGTCAGGACAAACGCTCTGCACTTCGGATCAGCCATTATTTTTTCGTTTTGGTCGTCTTTTTGGCGGCGGGTTTCTTCGCGGGCTTTTTCGCGGGCTTTTCTTCCTTGGGTTCTTCTTTGGCTTTTTTGGGCGCGGCTTTCTTGGCCGGGACCAGATCTTCGAAGAAGGTCTCCCTGTTGGCCCAGATCTCCTCGATGTTGTATTCCGCCCTGGCTTCTTCCGTGAAGAGGTGGACGATCACGTCGACAAGGTCGACCGCCACCCAGTTGTTGCCGGAAAGCGTTTCGTCCGCGCTGTAGGGCTTGACGCCCATACCTTTCAGCTCTTTCAGAAGGTTCTGGCCGGCCGCCTGCATCTGCCTTTCGTTCCTGACGGAACCGACGATGAAGAAGTCCGTGATGGGAGAGAAGCCTCTGACATCATAGATCTTGATGTCGCTGACCTGCTTGTCTTCCAAAAGCTTGCGGTAGGTGAAAACGATCTCGGGGAGGTTGGGATTTTTTGCGGTTTTTGCCATGTTATTTTCCTGTATAAAGTTTTTTCGCCTGGATAAGTTTCCAAACGTTGGATGGAATATTCTTCTTATCTATCTTACCTTCTTTTAACTTTTGACGCAAAGCCGTGGAAGAAACAGCCGTGGCGGGACCTTTTATCAAAAGGTCTCCGGCTTTTATTTTCGCTATCTCTCCCTTGCGCTGGTAAACGGCCAGCTTTGCCAGTTTCTTGATTTTAGCGGGTTCGCGCCAGGTCCCAAAACCCAAGTAATTGTCGGAGCCCAGAAGGAAGTAGAGCTCGCAGGGCGCGAAGCGTTTTTTCAGCGTTTGCAGCGTTTCCACGGTGTAGGAAACGCCGCCTCTAGTGAGTTCGCAGCGCTCCAATCGGAAGGCGGGATCCTTCTTCAGCGCCGCGTTTATGAGCTCGCAGCGGGCTTCGTTGTCGGCGTAGATCTTGTCCTTTTTGTGCGGCGCCTGATAGGCCGGCACGAAAAGCAAAAGATCGAGTCCGAGCTGTAATTTCGCCCTTCTGGCGATGGCGATGTGCGTCTTGTGGACGGGGTCGAAGGAGCCGCCGAAGACGCCGATCTTCAGTTTGCCCCTGAAGGGCTTCAGAAGTTTCGCGACGTCTCTTGTCTTCTCGGCGTAGAGCTCCGGTTTGTAAGGAGCAACGTCCGCTTTGTCCCGGAAGCCCCAGGCTACCGCCATTACGGGGATCTTAGCGTTCCTGGCGGTCTGCATGTCCACTTCGGAGTCGCCGATGTAGATCGCTTCTTCGGGTTTGGCGTCAAGCTGCTTCAGGGCTTCCCAGACGGCGTCGGGAGCGGGCTTCCTGCTTCTCCCCTCCTTGTCGCCCAGGGCGACGTCCCAAAGCGAGGGGAAAAAGCGCTTGGCCAGTTTTCTGACGGCGCGCTCCGGTTTGTTGGAGACGATGGCTACTTTGAAGCCAAGGTCTCTTAATTTTTTCAAGGCTTCTATGATCCCGGCATAGGGCCTGGTCTTTACGACGGTATGCGCCGCGTAGTAGCGGCGCATATCCGCCAGTATTTCCGGATACTCGGGATCCAGGAGGCCTTTTTTGAGAGAGCGCTCCACGAGTTTGCCCACGCCGTTGCCAACGTAGCGGCGAGCCTCGCCGAGCGTTATAGGAGGCCTATTATGTTTGCTCAAGGCGAAATTGACGGCGGTCTGGAGATCGACGAGGGTGTCTAAAAGCGTTCCGTCAAGATCGAAGACCGCGCATTTGATGGTTTTGCCCATCAATTCCACCAGAGCTCGCCCTCCATCTTCTGCCTGATCATATTGCGCTGCAGGAAACTTATGGCGCTCTCAAGGCCTTCCTTGGGCGTCATCAGGCTGTCTTCGTGCTCGATACTAAGGGCGTAGTCGTAGCCCTCCATCCTGAGAGCGCCGAAGATCTGCTTCCACTGCTGTTCGCTCATGCCGTGGCCGACGGTCCTGAAGAGCCAGGCGCGGTCTCTTTCCTTGTCGAAGGGCTTCGTTTCCAGAACGCCCGTGCGGTTTGCGACCTCCGGGTGCATCTCCGTGTCCTTGGCGTGGAAGAAGTGGATCGCTTTGCCGAGGTAGCGGATGACGGAAACGATGTCCATGCCCTGCCAGATGAGGTGCGAGGGGTCAAGGTTGTCGCCTATGATGTCGCCCACCGCCGCTCATAAACGAAGCAGGCTGTCGGGATTGTAAACGCAGAAGCCGGGATGCATTTCCAGGGCGACGTATTTGACGCCTCCCTCTTCGGCGATCTTGGCGGCCTTCTGCCAATAAGGGATCAGCACTTCATTCCACTGGTAGTCCAGGACTTTCCGGTACTCGGTGGGCCAGGTGCAGGTCACCCAGTTGGGCTGGTCGCCTTTGCCGTCGCCGGGGCAGCCGGAGAAGGTCACCAGGTGGTCGACGCCCAGTTGTCCGCAGAGCTCGCAGGCCGCCTCGTAGTCCTCTTCGAACTTTGCGGCGATCTCGGGGTTGGGATGCACGCAGTTGCCGTGGACGGAGAGGCAGACCAGCTTTATCTGGTGCTTCTCGAAGGTGTCCAGGAGTTCCTGCCGAGCCTTCGGATCTTTCACGAGCTTTTTCGCGTCCGCGTGCGCCGTGCCGGGATAACCGCCGACGCCAAGCTCCATGGCCTCGACGCCCAGGCCCTTCAGATACGCGAGGGCGGCGTCCAGGCTCATGTCAGCCAGAGCCGGACTGAATACGCACAGTTGCATAAGGTCTCCTTATTTCTTCGTGGCTTTCTGTTTCTTGAAGTAATAGGGCTTGCCGGTCTTGGCGGATTCGTAGATGCCTTCCAGGATCTGCGTGACGACGTAGGCCTGTTCGGCTTTGACCACCAGTTCGCCCTTGCCGAGGACAGCCTGCGTGAAGACGCGGGCTTCCCTGTCTTCCGAAGTCTCGGAGTGGCCGTCGTAGAAAGCGACGCCGCTGGCTTTGAGGTCGGGTTTCAGGACGTAGCGGGCATTGTTCTTGATGCCGTTGATCCTGAGTCCGTCCTTCATGTCGGCGCCGGCAAGAGTTCCGCTGAATTCCGTGCAGGCTTCGCCGGTACTGAGCGTGTTGAGCGCCCAGGATGATTCCACGATGATGGTGGCGCCGTTCTTCATGACGACGAAACCGAAGGCGCTGTCTTCCACGGTGAATTTCTTGGGATCCCAGTCGCCCCAGGCGTTGCCCTGGTCGGTCTGCTTGTTGAGCTTATGGTATGTCGTGCCGACGGCGTAGGCGGGCTCGTAGTTGTTGAGCATGTAGAGCGTCAGGTCGAGGGTGTGCGTCGCGATGTCGATCAAGGGGCCGCCGCCCTGCTGCTTCTCATCAAGGAAGACGCCCCAGGTCGGGACGGCTCTGCGCCTGATGGCCTGGGCCTTGGCGTAGTAGATGTCGCCGAAGGTGCCTTTTTCGCATTCCTTCTTCAAAAAGATGGCCTGGGGAGTGTAGCGGCTCTGGTAGCCTATTGTGAGGATGCGTTTATATTTCTTGGCGGCGTCCAGCATTTTCTTCGCTTCCTTAGAATTGATGGCCATGGGCTTTTCGCACATGACGTGCTTGCCGGCTTTCATGGCGTCCACGGAAATGAAGCTGTGGGCGAGGTTCGGGGTCAGGACCAGGACCGCCTCGATCGTTTTGTCTTTCAGGAGTTCCTTGTAGTCTTTGTAAACTTTTGCGCCTGGAACGCCGTATTCCTTGGCGGCCTTTTCCGCTCTTTCCACGATGATGTCGCAGAAAGCGACCAATTCGGAATCAGGATTGTGCTTGTGGGCCGGAAGGTGTTTGCCGTTGGCTATGCCGCCGCAGCCGATGACGCCGATGCGAACTTTTTTCATTTTTATCTCCTTTTTTGAGGTGTTATTTTTTAATTGCTTTTTTCGATGGGTTCCAGAGGCTGCACGTTGGGGCAGTCGATCTCCGTGAGCCATTTGTCAGGCTTCACGAATTCGGCGATGTTCGTCAAAAGCTTCTGGATCTTGGGATCCTGGTAAACGGGGTAGGTCTCGTGCCCGGGCTGGAAGTAAATGACTTTCCCGTAGTAGCGCTTGAAGAAAGCGATGGAGCGGAAGACTTCGCCGCCCTGGAACCAGCCGATGGCGAGCAGCCTGTCGGGCTGCGGGATGCCAAACGGTTCGCCGTACATTTCTTCATGAGGGATCTCGAGGTATTCGCCCTCCAAGCCTTCGAAGATCTGGTGGTTGGGCTCCACGAACCACAGTCTTTCCTTTTCGGCCACTTCCCTCCACTTCAGCGTGCAGGGGCCGCCCACCAGGGCGCGGAAGGGTTTGGAAAGATGCGCACTGTGGAGGAAGACGATGCCCATGCCTTTCCAGACGCGGCGCACGATCTTCTTGACGAGTTCGTCGGAAACTTTGCCGTGATAGCAGTGTCCCCACCAGAAGAGCACGTCGGTGGATTCCAGGATCTCGTCCGTCAGCTGCTGGCCGTCGTCGCCTTCATTCTGCAGAACGACCGTAGTCTTGTTGCCGGCCTTTTCCAAAAAAGCCGCGATGGTCTCGCCCATGCCGATGGGATAGGCTTCCTTGACTCGGCCTTCGCGCATCTGCTTGTAGTTTTCGCACCAGACTGTGATGTTCATAATTTTCCCCCGAAAATTTTGTGTTAAAAATCTATCTCGACCACTTTGTTTTCCGCGGCGGATTTGGCGGCCGCGGTCATGATCTTAAGAACGCGCAGGACTTCCCAGTTCTTGACATAGGGGTCCTCCTCTTTGTGCATCGCCTTGATGAAGTGCTTGTAGAAAGCGAAGGGCTCGGGCTTAACTATTTCAAGCGGCAGCGTCTCCACCGTATCGTGCGGACGGTACGCCATCGTTTTCGTGAAACCGTTGCCGGCTTTGATGCCGGTTATCTCCCTGGGTTTTTCAGTGTAGATGGGACGGACCATTTTGCCGTTCAAGTCCCAATCCTCCACCACCGCCGTGCCGTCGTGGCCGTAAACAACCCAGCGGGGCAGCGGCGTGAAGCAGTTGGTGTCAACGACTACTTCGATGCATTTGTTGCCACTGAAAACCATTTCAAGCTTGAAAGCGTCGTCGCAGTCGTATCCCGCTTCGTAAGAGTACTGGCAGTAAAGGTGCAGAAGCTTTTCCTTCATCATGAACATAACTTGGTCGATCATGTGCACGCCCCAGTCCAGCATCATGCCGCCGCCTTTTATCTTCTCGCATCTCCAGCCGCCGGGAACGCCGTTGGCGCCCTGGACTCGCGATTCGATGCGGCCGATGGGGCCCAGGAGATTCTTCTCGTAAATATTTTTCACGATCAGGTAGTCTTCGTCCCAGCGCCTGTTCTGATGCACCATCAGAAGCGTTCCGCACTCGTCGGCGGTCTCCGCCATATCCTCGAAAAGACTGGGGTTGATGGCGGCGGGCTTTTCGCAGATGACGCCTTTGCCCGCTTTGGCGCAGGCCTTGGCGTAGAAGGGATGCCAGTCGTTGGGCGTCGCGATCAAAACGGCTTCCAGCTCCGGATCGGAGAGCATTTCCTCATAAGTCTTGTAAACGTACAGTCCGTTTTCAAGTGCTCTCTTCTGGCTCTTGGGATCGATATCGTAAATTCCTTTCGCTTCGATTATCCCGCTTTTGGCCATATGCTTGACATGGTATCCGCCCATGCCGCCGTAACCGATGACGCCGATCTTTACCGTGCTCATAGTCTTTTAGTTTTTTCTCCTGATTCTTTGATGGGGTTATTTATTGATTTTTATAGGTATATTGTAGCAAAAGGGAAAATGCTTTTAATTAAAGGCGGTTTCAGCACAAGCAACGGGGTTTTTCAACAAACTTGCCAACATGTTGTTGACAAGTTATTCACAATTTTGCCTAAACCCGGCGCCGGCCTTTTTCCACACGCCTTTCCGCTACCCGAAAGGGCTGCTTTTTTCGGCCCGAACGGACTCTGCCGTCTTTTTTTCACACCGTTTTTCACTTTTATATAAAGTCTTTTTGCAGAGTTGGTTATATTAGAGCCAAAACGGGCCCTTGCTTTTCTGGCCCGGGTTTGCTACATTCTTCCTCGTATCATCTATCAAAAAGACTCCTGAAACGGTCTTCTTTGGCAAGATATCAACATGCCGGCGAGACTTTTTCAGAAAAACCGTCTTTACAAACGGAGAGGATTATGATAAAGTGGTGCCGTTCTTTTTTGCGAAAAGGTAAAAAGGAATGACCGGAAAGAGCGCCGTGCCCTTTTTGGTGTGTGTGTAAAGAAGCATTAATCGGGCTTTTGCCCGTGTAACAATATTTCGTGTAAGGGTTATTTGTGAACGACTATCAGGGAATGTGGGAGAAAGTCCTGGAGCTGGTAAAGCATTCTACCGATCCAATGGTCTTTTCGGCTTTCTTCTCTTCTGTTGAGCCTGTCAATTTTGCGGATGGCCTCTTTTCTATTCGTACCAACAACGCGTTGACTGCGGAGTACGTGAAGAAGAACCTGGGATCCTTCATTGAGGAGAATCTCTCGAAGGAAGCCGGTTCTCCTGTCACATTGAAAGTTATCGTCAACGGAGAGCCGGAAGAAGAGAGCGATCCGAATCCTGTCTCTTGTGAGCCTGAAAAGAAAGAGACCGTTCTGCGCGCCCAGGAACCTCCGAAGCTGAACCGCAACTACGTTTTCTCAAATTTCATCATAGGTCCTTCCAACCAGTACGCCCATGCCGCCGCTTACGATGTGGCCACCAATCCCGGCGTTTCCTACAATCCGCTCTTCATCTACGGCGGATCCGGGCTTGGCAAAACGCACCTTATGCAGGCGATCGGCAACGCCATCTACGAAAGGGACAACAGCAAAAGGATTCTTTACATCACTTGCGAGAATTTCTGTTCTGATTTCCAAGCTTCTCTCTCCTACAAGAACAATGTGCATCAGTTCAGAGACAAATACCGCTCCAATTACGATGTGATCCTAATAGACGACGTGCAGCATCTTTCTTTGGTGAACCGCACTCAGGACGAGTTCTTCCAGCTCTTCGAGTATCTCTTCGCCCACAACTGCCAGATCGTCATGACTTGCGACAAGTCCCCCAGGGAGCTGAAGAACATCAGCGACAGACTCATCACTCGCTTCGAGTGGGGCGTTGTCGCTGATATTCAACCGCCCGATTTTGAAACGCGCCAGGCTATCATCAAGAAGAAATGCCAGGACCGCGGTTTTGCGATCGACGATGACGTCTGCTCTTTCCTTGCCGGCAAGATTCAGAATCACGTCAGGGAGATCGAGGGCGTGCTTACAAGGTTGAGGATCTACGCTTCCGTCCAAGGCCAGCCTATCTCCATCAAGCTGGCGAAGGAATGCATGAAGGAATATGTTTCCGATCAGAACATTTCCCTGGACGTCATCAAGCGCGCTGTGGCCGCTTATTTTGACATAAGTTTGAGCGACCTCACTTCCCACAGAAGACCGAAAAACATCGCAAAACCGAGGCAACTTGCCATGTTCCTCTGCCGAACGATGACCAACAGTTCATTGAACGAGATCGCGGCAAGTTTCGGCGGAAAAGATCACACGACGGTCCTCTACGCCTGCAAGAAAGTTGAGGAAACGAAAAACAGCGATGACGAACTTAATTTCCAAATAGACGCGCTTAAAAAGTACATTATGAAAAATCGTCGGGAAGAATCCGACAGATAAAAAAGAGACCCTGAAAAACAGGGTCTTTTTTTTCGACATTTTCTCCACATTTTCTTCTCAAGTTAAAAATTTATCCAATAAGCTGTGAATATTTTGCGAATAAAAAACGCCAGTTATTCACCTGTTGAAAAGAGGCTCTTTTTCCACGTTTATACTCACATTTTTTTCAAAACCAAATCAACATATAACATATTTAATTAAAAGTATTTAAACTTGTTTTGATCTTATTTCACCAAGCTTAATGATAATAATCAAATAATAATTTTATAGATGATTTTTAATAGTTCTTTGTGTAGTAACGGTAGGGAAAATAATTACGCACAAGAAAAAGAAAGGTGAAATATGGTAAAATACAATACCTTAAAAAATTAACCTCTATACCAAATTCATAATTATGAAATTTACCTGCGCCATTTCCGATCTGCGCGACGCCGTGCAGCTTTTGCAGCCAGTCTGTTCAAACAAACCGGCTTTCCCCATAGTAGCCAATATTCTGATCCGCACGAAGGAAAATTCCGTTGAACTTACCGGAACGGATCTCGATATAACCATAAAAACTTCCATTGAAGCTTCCGTGGAAAGCGAAGGCGAGACCACCGTTCCCGTCCGCTATATGAGAGACACTTTGATGAAGATCAAAAGCGTTGCCCAGATCAGTGTGGAAGTCGATGACAACAACGTTATCAAGATCACGGCCGGCGAAAGGATCAAATGTAACTTAAGAGGCGTGGCCGCGGCCGATTTCCCCTCCTTCCCCGTTCTTAGCGAATGCGAATCCGTTTCTATTCCCGCCAAGGAATTTTCGAAGATGCTCCGCTACACCGGCTATGCTATGAGCCATGACGAACAGCGCTACATCTTAAACGGCATCTGCTTCTCTTTCGGCGAACAGCTTGACGTTGTGGCGACAGACGGCAGAAGACTTGCCAAATACACCGTTCCCGAGATCAGAACGGAAAAGGTCAGCCAGATCATCATTCCGGTGAAAGCCATCAGCATGATGCAGCAGCTATTGGTGGGCGACGATCCCGTTTCCATGCGCTTCTCTTCTTCACAGGTCGAGATCATCGTCGGCCGCAATACGCTGGTCGCGCGTCTAATGGACGGCCATTATCCCGATTACAAACAGGTTTTGCCGAAAAACAAGACTTTCTCTCTGACTTTGAACGCCGGCGATTTTTCCAATGCGGTTGAACTCGCTTCCGTCGTCACCGACAAGAACAAACAGGGTGTGGTCAAACTGAGCCTGGCGGCCGGCAAGATGAAAGTTTCCGCCCAGACCGCGGACATCGGCGAAAACAGTTCCGAACTGGAAACGGAATACGCCGGCGAACCGATGGACATCTCCTTCAACCCGACATTCCTCCTCGACGTTTTCAGGAACATCGACGAAACGGAAGTCACGATGGACGTCATCAATCCTATTAGTCCGACGGTCATCAGGACGACGGACAACTTCATCAGCATCATCATGCCGATGCGCTTCTAGGGAAAAACTTTCTAATAAAACGATTGGGAAGACCGCCGCAAGGCGGTTTTCTCATCTATGAGCGAAATGAAAAAACTGCCCTTCCAAAAAAGCGACGAACTGATAGAAGATTTTCTTGGCAAGATCCTGTATTCCAAAAAAGGCTTGCTTCTGAAAGTGTATAACGTCTGGCTCGATTGCGTAGGCTCCGACCTTGCCTGCCACACAGACCCCGAGGAAGTAAACGGCGGGATCCTCTACGTCAAAGTCAAAAGTTCGCTTTGGAAAAAAGAGCTGAAGATGACCATGGGAAGAATGGTGGAGGAAAAAGTAAGGGCGGCTTTCCCGGAAATCAAAAAAATCGTCTGGCGATGAAAAGAATACTTTTTGCCTGTTTTGATTTTTTCCGGGACGAAGAAGTTTGTCTCTCCAAGGAGGCGTTCGAGCTTCTTTTGAAAAACAAGCAATATCCCGCGCGCTTGCTTCCCGTCTCCTGGGAAAAGATAGACGATGCTGTCAAAAATTTGATGCGGGAAGATTTTGAGGCGCTGGTTGTCTTGGGAAACGGCAGAGGCGAGACGCACAAAATCGAAAAGCTCGCCGTGAACGCCCAGGGGACCAATATCCTGGACAACAGCGACGATCGCTGCCAGGGGGACGTGATAGCCCCTGACGGCAAGGCAGCCTATTTTTCGACTTGGGAAGTGGAAAAGCTCAACGACGAATTGCAAAAAGAGGGTCTTCCTTCCCAGATCTCCTATTTTTCCGGGCTTTTTCTTTGCAACGGCGCTTATTACAGGGCGCTGAGTTTTGAAAGCAGAAGTTTGGTCAGGCGGCCAATCGTTCTTCTGCACCTTAGTCCCGAGCGGAATATCAGGCTCGATCTTCCGAAAATTCTCCGGGCGCTGGATAGTTCCCTGAAATAGGACAATCTTGCTATAATTAAGATATGTTGGAAAAAAATTACGAAACGGATGTTCTCATCATCGGCTGCGGCGTAGGCGGCGCGGTGACGGCTTTGGCGGCGGCTGACAACGGCTGCAAAGTCGTGATCCTCTCCAGGAAGGAGGGCGTTGAGGACACATCTACGGTCAGGGCGCAGGGCGGCATCATCTACAAAGGAAAGCTGCCTCCGGAGGAACTGGCCCGCGACATCCAGACTGCCGGCTGCGGACGCTGCTGGCAGGAAGCGGTCGACCATCTCACTAAGGTCGGCCCCGCTCTGGTCGACAAATGGCTGGTTCAGCGCTCGGGCGTCAAGTTCGACGAAGGCGAGGACGGCTACGATCTGACGAGGGAAGGCGGCCACGGCGAGCCGAGGATCGCGCACTGCCGCGACAAAACGGGCTACGACATCGCGCACTGTCTCTTCGACACGATCAAAAAGCACCCCAACATCACGATCCTGGAGAATGCGACCGCCATCGACCTTCTGACGACGACGCACCATTCCAGGAATCCCCAGGACCTTTACAAGCCGACGGAGTGCTTCGGCGCTTACGTGCTTTTAAATAAGCCGCACGAGATCATCGAGATCTACGCAAAGGAAACGGTTCTGGCGACGGGCGGCATCGGCAGGATCTACCTGCACACGACGAACAACGAGAGCGCCAGGGGCGACGGCTACGCCATGGCCTACCGCGCGGGCGCCAGGCTCCTCAACATGGAGTTCGTGCAGTTCCATCCGACGACGCTGTACCTGGAAGGCGCGAAAAATTTCCTCATAACGGAATCTTTAAGAGGCGAAGGAGCGATCCTGAAAGACCGCCACGGCAGGACGTTCATGGAGCACTACCATGAAATGGCTTCCCTGGCGCCCAGGGACATCGTCGCCAGCGCCATCCATCACGAGATGCTGAAAGAGCAGCAGAACTGCATGTACCTCGACATCTCCTTCAAGGATCCCGAATGGCTGAAAGAACGCTTCCCCACCATCTACCAGAACTGCCTGCAGTTCGGGATAGACATCACCAAGGAACCGATCCCGATCGTGCCGGCCGCCCACTATTCCTGCGGCGGCGTGCTGGTCGATCTTAAGGCCAGGTCTTCCATCGACCGTCTCAGGGCGGTGGGCGAAGTCAGCTGCACCGGCATCCACGGCGCCAACAGGCTTGCCTCCACTAGTCTTCTCGAAGCGGTCATCTGGGGCGCCTGCGCCGGCGAGGACATAGCGAAACGCGTGGCGGAAAAGAAAAACTGGGCCTTCCCCGTCATCGATCACTGGAAAGAGGAAAGGGAGCCGGTCGAGCCCGCGATGCTCAAGCAGGACTGGATGACGATCAGGCAGACGAT
>JAFSWV010000180.1 GCA_017444325.1 bacterium
TCTGCAATGACACGAGCTACTTCTTCCGCGGCGAAGAGGAAGTTCCCAACTTCGTGATCAGCGACCTCAAAGACGGCCGTAAGCAGTACCTCCTCGACATGGTCAACCTTACCAACATCGTGAAGAGGGAAGCGAACCTCGTGCCCGCGGCCTTTCGCAGCCCTATACGCTCCTTCATCTGCGAGAACGCCAAAGACAGCTACATGAACGGCGGCTGGAAGAACTACGCCGCTAAGCTTCAGAAGGAAGTAGAGCGCGCCACGACCGATCAGAAGGAAGTCGAGGCGAAGGTCAAGGAGATTACGGAAGGCAAAGAATCGCTGCGTCAGAAAGTCATCGCCATCAGAGACTACATCGAGATCAACGTCCGCGAGGACGGCCCCTCCTTCACCAGCCTGCCCTTAGACGCCATAAGCGACGCCGACCAGACCTTAAAGGACGGCTACGGCAACGATTTTGACAAGGCCGTGCTCTTCTACGCCATGCTGAAAACTGTCGGCTTCAATCCGAGCATTCTCCTGGCCAGCTCGCTCGACGCTTTCGACTATGAGCAGAACCTCTTCTTCATGCTGCCCCAGAGATCCATCTTCACAGAAGCTTACGTTGAGATCTACCTGAACGGCAAGACCGTCTATCTGAACTGCTGCAGCCAGTACGATATGCTCGAGACCAAAGGCCCGGACCGCACCGTCGTACTTGACCTCTCAAACGGCAACATCAGCCTGAGAAACCAGCCCGAAGAGTTCGCCTACGACCGCGACACGACCTATGAGATCGAAGTCGCCGACGATCTTACCGCGACCATTTCGAGAGTCTCCAATTTCGGCGGCCCCGCTTACGGCAGCCTTGTCAGGGACGTCGTCGAAACGCTGCCCGAGATGGTGAGAAGGGAAGAGCTCCAGGCCGCCGACGGCATCGCCAGAGGCGCCCAGATCCTGGAGAATTTCGAGCGCATCACGAACGGATATCCCGGCATCACCAAGATCAAAGTTAAGACCGACAACTACGTCCAGAAAGACGGTGACACGATCTATCTGAAACCCTTTTACGGCTTCGGATTCGGCGGCGTAACGAAACCCACCAGGATCTATCCCTTCTATTCCGGCAGCAAGAGCAAGAACAAGACCGTCATTAAACTGACCTTCCCCAAAGAGTACACCAAGGCGCTCTTCATGCCAAGCGGCAACTTCGAGTTCCCGGGACAGCTGGGATACCTGACCACGACCGTCGAGCATGAGGAAGGCAGCAGCCAGTGGACGATAACCTACCGCTCCGAATTAGAGCCCGCGGTCATCGACCAGGAGCAGTACCATCAGCTCCACCTCATCAACAAGAAGCTCTCCGGCGAAAGCTTCAACACCATCGCCGTGACGAAAGAAACCGAAAAGAAATAACCGTAAACATAGAAAATATAAAGCATGAAAAAGCTCTTAGCGCTCTCCCTTCTGGCCTTCCTTTCCGTCGGCGTCTACGCCGAGACTGATCAGCAGGGCCTGACCATCGGCAACTTCAAAGACTACGAACGCATCACTTATCCCGTTCCTCTGATCAGGGGCACCTACACTTGCTCCAGGAAGGATTACAAGAACTTCAACGACGTTCCGGAAGTAAGCGTCAAGAACGAAACGACCGGCCGTACGATCATGGGCACGGGTCTTTCCAGGCGTTACAAAGTCTGGCCTGAACTCGTCTACGGCACCAACACCCTGACCGTCACCGTCAAGACGAAGGAGAGAACGGAGTCCAACCAGATCCACCTCATCTACGAGCGCCCCAACACCGACTACCTCTGCTACGTCTACTACATGGTCGACAAGAACGGGGACCACATCTACATCTCCAACCTCGACAAGGAAAACGATCCGCAGTACAAGGACGACCAGCTCTGGAGAAAGAAATTCACGACCGGCCTTAAGCTCATGCAGTCCTTCACCGGCGACAGCATGTACCGCCTGGGATACCCGAGAAAGTGTTTCGCTTTCAACTGCGACGAGAAGGGCGAAATCATCATCAACGTCATCACCAGCCAGTACACCAAAGCGGAAGTCTGCTCCTGGAAGAGGAAAGACGGCAGCTTCGACGAAGGCAAACTCTATGAGAACTTCTGCGAGATCTTGGGCGAAGACAGGAAAGGCAGCGAGTTCCGCCGCGTCTTCGGCATCCCCAACACGGCCTCTTTCGTGGACGGTAAAGTCAGCGGCAACACCGCCCTGGGCGGCCCGCTGCTCGGCCAGTTCGGCGCCACCGGCCTCTACTCCTGGCCCGCCAGCCTTGACGAAGTCGTGCAGTGCTTCACCAACAACACGCCCATCACCACCTCCCTCAACGACTCCTGCTGGAGAGACGTTCAGTACGGCCACTGCGCCACCACGCTCGGCGCTTATATGCACGAAGGCGGCCACGGCTTCGGCCTCCCGCATATCGAGGGCGACAAATACAACAGCGTCATGGCCCGCTCCTATGACATCATGAACCGCTGCTTCACCTCCTGGGAGAACCCCACCAAGAGAACGCCCGAAGTCACCTTCTTCGACGAGCGCGACGAGCCGGTCTGGAGCCGCATCGAGTGCCATATACTCTCCTCCGTCCCGTTCTTCAACGAGATCAAGGGTTCCGTTCCCAGAACGCCTCCTACGTACGAACTTGACGAAGACGGCGACACCATTCGCATCCATGACGACGACGGCCTCGTCCTCGTTTCCTATTGGGGCCTCAAATACAAAGTCCTCGACACCCCGAACTGCCACATGTATCCTCTGGACGGCAGCGTGAAAGACGCCACGCTTTCCTTAAAGCAGATGCGCGCCGCCATGCAGACCGAAGAAAAGTTCGAGATGAAGTTCTGGGACAAGTACGGCAACCAGTCCTCTCCCGTCATAACAAAAGACGGCAAGCCCAGCCATTTCTGGGACTAACGCCCTCCCAAACATCCCTCTTGACTTTCAAAAGGGATGTGGTATAATGGTGGTAGTTAGTTTCGGCTAACTATTTTGAAAACGAAATAAACAAGGAGCAATATAAATGCCTATAACATTATTAAAGAAAGGCGAGAAGGGCCGCATAAGCGCGATACACGGCAATGATGACGTCCGCCATCGTCTGCAGGAACTTGGATTGGTGGAAGGCGTGGAAGTGGAAGTGATCTTAAGCCAGGCTGGAAAAATGATCCTGGGGTTCTACGGCACCCGTTTGGCCGTGGACGCCAATCTGGCTGCAAGGATAATGGTAGAAATTTGCAATCAATAAAAGGAATAAATAAATGAAAACTTTAAGCGACATCCCGGTGGGGAAGACCGTCAAGGTGAAAAAACTTTTGGGCGAAGGCCCCTTGAAACGCCGGATCATGGACATGGGTATTTTGAAAGGAGTGGAAGTGACCGTTTTGAAAGTCGCTCCCGCCGGCGATCCTATCGAATTGAACCTCCGTGGCTATGATCTCTCCATAAGGAAGAGCGAAGCGGCCACCATAGAAATAGAAGAGGAAAACTGATATGAGCATAAAGATCGCTTTAGCCGGCAACCCCAACAGCGGCAAGACAACCCTTTTCAATGACCTTACAGGATCGCACCAGTACGTCGGCAACTGGCCCGGCGTCACCGTTGAGAAAAAGGAAGGCTTTTACGAGGGCGACAAGGAATTCGTGATCCAGGATCTTCCCGGCATCTATTCGCTTTCACCTTATTCTCTGGAAGAGCGTATCTCCAGGCAGTATCTGGTGAAAGAAAGCCCGGACGGCATACTGAATATTGTTGACGGCACCAATATAGAAAGGAACTTGTATCTGACCACCCAGCTGGCGGAATTGGGCGTTCCCATGGTGGTGGCCGTCAATATGATGGACCTCGTCAATAAAAGAGGGGACAAGTTCGACCTGGAAAAACTGGGCCGCCGCTTGGGATGCAAAGTAATGGGCATCAGCGCTCAGAAAGGAACTGGATGCAAAGAGTGCGCCGCGGCGATCTTCAAATATGCCAAGGAGGAAAGAAGCGGCGAGGCTCCGCACGTCTTCAGCGGCTCTGTCGAGCATGCCATTGCGCACATTGAGGAATCTATCCAAGCATTTGTTCCTAAGAAAGCCATACGCTGGTACGCCATCAAGATCTTTGAAAGAGATAAAGAGATCATATCGCAGCTTAGTATCGATCCGGAGATCCTGGAACACATAGAGGATCACATCGTAGATTGCGAGAAAGAACTGGACGATGACGCCGAGTCCATCATCACCGCCCAGCGCTATGAGTTCATTCAGAAATTAATCGGCGAGTGCGTGAAGTTCAATCAGAAAGCGCGCCAGAAAGAGAGTTTTTCCGATCGCATAGATAAGATCGTGACGCACCGTATCCTGGCCCTCCCGGTCTTCGCCATCGCACTCGTGGCCATGTACTGGCTGGCGGTCTCCGAAAACGGCCCCGGCACAAAAATGACGGACTGGGCCAACGACGAGTTCTTGGGCGACGGCTGGTTCCTGCCTTTCACCCAGCATGTCTATGAAACGAAAGAAGCCGGCGCTGAAACGCCCTGGTACGAGGGCAAGACCTATGATGAAGCCAGCTCTGAATACGAACCGCACGGCGTCAACGTGGAGAAGTGGCAGGCCGCTTACATAGAGGCCTACGACGCTAAGCACGGCGAGGACGCTTACGAAAAGGATACGGAAGGGAAAGGCGGCGGGGAGTTCGCGATCCCGGACGAAGCGCTGGCCGGGACAGTTTCGGCCGAGGCCTGGCTTGAAGACGAAGAAACGGGCGAGATAAGAAAAGGAAACGTTTCCGAAACGGACGGCCTAATCTCGGCGGAAGAGGACGAGGAAGCGGAAAGCGATCTGAAGTGGACCTGCGATTATCCCATGTACAAGCGTTCTGCCGAGGTCGAGGAACCGGATCCCGCAAACGGCTTCGGCGTTCGGATCCCCGGCGTAGCGGCTATCTGCGGAGATTTTTGTCAGATGATAGGCCTAGAGGAGGGCAGTCTCGCTTACGCTCTTATTATAAAAGGCATCGTGGGCGGCGTCTGCACGGTCTTGGGTTTCGTGCCTGTCATCGCGCTGGTCTTTTTGTTCCTGGCGTTCCTTGAGGACTGCGGATACATGGCGAGGGTCGCCTTCATCATGGACAGGCTTTTCAGAAGCTTCGGACTTTCCGGCAAATCCTTCATCCCGATGTTGGTGGGCAAAGGCTGCGGGGTGCCGGCCGTAATGGCGGCCCGAACTATCGAGAACGTGCGCGACCAGAGAATGACGGTCATTTTGGCGACCTTCATTCCCTGCGGCGCCAAGACGGTCATCATCGCCATGTTCTCAGCGGTCTTCTTCAGGGAATACTGGTGGATAGCGGCCGCCATGGACCTGACCGGCATAGCCATCATTGTTTTGGGAGGCATCGCGCTTAAGAAGACTAAGCTCTTCGGCGGCGAGGCGGCGCCCTTCATTATGGAGCTGCCGGCTTATCACCTGCCCACTTTCAAGGGTATCGTCATCCATACTTGGAACAGGGTGAAGGCTTATGTGATCAAAGCCGGCGTCGTCATCTTCCCGTGCTGCGTGGTCTTGACCTTCATGATGACCTTCAACTGGACTTTCGGATTGGTGGGCGAGAACATTGATCAGTCGATCCTTGCTTCCGTGGGCCGCTTCTTCTCCTGGTTCACATATCCCCTTGGGTTCGGCAACTGGCAGGGAACGGCGGCCAGCATATCAGCTGAGATCGCAAAGGAGCAGGCGACGGCCACGCTGGGCATGATCGCCAGCGGAGATGGTTCGGCCGCGGCCAACATTCTGGCTATGTTCAAAGAATTCGCCGGCCAGGACTACAAGTTTGCGGCGCTTGCCTTCATGGTCTTCAATCTTTTCATTCCGCCCTGCGTGGTAGCGATCGTTGCGACCTTCAGGGAAATGGGCAGCAAAGCCTGGGGTTGGTTCGCGTTCGGCTTCCAGATGTTCGTCGGCTACCTTTTGGCTTTGAACGCCTTCCAGATCGGGCGCTGCATCAGCTCTGGGCACTTCGGAGCCTGGACTTTCGTTGCGATCGTTCTGGACATAATCGTCTTCTTGGCTATTGTGCGCCCCGCGCCGAAGGTGAATTAATATGATAGCCTCGATAATAGTCATAAGCGTCATAGTCGTCCTTGCCGTGCTGGCTGCCAAGAAAGGCTTCGGAAAGCACGGGCCGAAGTGCGAGATCTGCTCCTGCTCCGGCTGCTCGAAATGCAAGGAACTTAGGGAAGAGCTTGAGAAACAGGAAAAAGAAAATCAAAAACACGAATCATAGTTAGCTCCAATTAGGTAAAAGTAGGTACAAATCGGGCAAGGCGGGCGACTGCCTTGCCTTTCTTATGCTTGATTTCAAAGCATCTTTATGCTATTCTCTCCTCACTAAATATCCAAAAAAGAAGGGGGCGCACCGGTTTCGACTGGGATCACAAGCCTTCTGTCGCATGTCGCGGAGGTCCGTTGGCCGCGTTATCAATCGGGCACTAATTTAACTGCGAACAACGAATTCGCTCTTGCTGCCTAATTAAAGGCAACGACGCTTCTTATCCCCTCCGCCTGTGGGGGATCTGAAGCGAGGTTAACAGGCTGGTCTTTTTTCCGCCCGTCGGAAAAGGGCGAGATCTAAGGCGGGATTTTCCCTGCCAATGCCCGTCGGTTGGCTAGGTAAGGGATAAAATCAATCATCCGACTACACATGTAGAAGCAGCTGGTGCGGATCGTCAGGACGCGGGTTCGAATCCCGCCGCCTCCACCATATTTTGCGCATAAGGTTTATTTATTTTGGATTATGCTAAAATATTAAATAATTTAGGATTGAATTATTTAATAATCTTTCTTTTTGCTTATGCGTATCGCTATCGGTTCCGATCATGCCGGTTTCGAACTGAAAGGAAAGCTCATTGCTTTCCTTAAGGAACAGGGACTGGAAGTAGTGGACTGCGGCTGCAACGGGCCGGAGTCGGTGCATTATCCCGTTTATGGCAAAGCCGTGGCTGAAAAAGTCCAGAAAGGCGAAGTCGATTTCGGGCTCCTCATCTGTTTCACGGGCATTGGCATGTCCATGGTCGCCAACCGCTATGAAGGTATCAGGGCCGCTTTGTGCCGCTCCTGCGACGAAGCGCTCATGACCAGGCTGCACAACGACGCCAACATTCTTGTTTTGGGCGCGAAATACACTTTCCCTCCCGATGCTTACGGCATCGCCATGATGTTCTTCAAGACGCCGTTTTCCGGCGAGGAAAGACACGCCCTTAGAATCAAAATGATCGAGAAGGAATGAACAACGTCTACGAACAGGTAATGGCATGGACTTTCATAGCGGTGAGGGTGCTTATCTTCGGCGCTATAGTTTGGTATGCCGTTTTCGAGTATCGCAAATGGAGCAGGAAAAACACCTTTGAAGAAGACGAGAAGGACGAGCAATGAGCAGCATCAAGGATATAATCGAAACGGAAGAAGAAGCGGCCGCCATACTCTCCA
>JAFSWV010000181.1 GCA_017444325.1 bacterium
AGGTCGACACGGCGGATATCCAGGGCGGTGTAGTTCGTTACCGCGCTCGTGGAAACGACGCCGTTCGGGACGTAGACGACCTTGTTGTCCAGGGTGATCAGCTTGGTGCTGACGACCTTCAGGTCATCCATGGTGCCTTCAAAGCCGGCGACGGAAATGTAATCGCCGATCTTGAAAGGATGGGTCGCAAGCAGCAGCACGCCGCCGGCCAGGTTGCTCAGCGTTCCGTTGACGGCCAGGCCGAGGGCAACGCCCAGGGAGGCGATCAGAGCGGCGAAGCCGGTGGTGTCGATACCCAGGTAACCCACAAGAGCGATGACGACAAGGATCTTGACCAGCCATCTGCCCGCATCGATCAGTGCCTTGATCAGCATGGAATCAAGCTTGCCGGCTTTGTCGAGTGTTGCCTTCAGTTTCCTGAAGACGAGGTTGATGATCTTGAACGCTACGATCAGGATGATCAGCGCGAGGACGACTTTGATCCCTG
Source organism: bacterium (assembly GCA_017444325.1). Lineage (GTDB taxonomy): Bacteria > Auribacterota > UBA3054 > UBA3054 > UBA3054 > UBA3054. The sequence continues at coordinate 488 of JAFSWV010000181.1, forward strand.
TCTGCAGGATCGCGGTTTTGATGGATTCCCAGTTCATTTTGTTACCCTATCCTTTCTGGTTTTCCGCCTTGCGGTGTGATAGACGAACAGCCCAAGAGTTAACACCCCTGGGCTGTCTGTGTGCAAGAATCAGTTATGCTCTTTCCACTTTGCCGGACTTCAGGCAGGAAGTGCAAACATACATCTTCTGTGTGCCTTCTCCAACTTTGACCCGAACGGATTTGATGTTGGATTTCCAAATGTGATTGGAACGTCTATGCGAATGGCTGACATTGTTGCCAAAGTGAACGCCTTTTCCGCAGATCGCGCATTTCGCCATAACCGCACCTCCTTCGTCTTAAGCTTGCAGCCTGATGCCGCAACAGGGAAACTATAGCAAAGAGCCGCACAAAAAGCAAGCCCTTTTTTCATGGTTTTTTGAGAAAAAATCGCCTGTTTTTTCGGTTTTTTGCCGAAAACGCTCTTTCTTACACGTCCATCTCGTCGAAAGCGGCTTCGGTTTCGGTCGCGGTCTTCTTATCCTTGTTCAGGAAGGAGGCAAAACGGTTCACCAGATCCGGGACGGATTCCAGGAAATGGATGGCCTTGTTCTCTTCCTGCACGTTGATGATGCGGGCCGTGCCGTTCTCGATGAGGAGGACCGCATGAGGGCTCATCTTCGCGTTGACGCCGCCGCCCCCGCCGTTGCTGTTGTATTTCTCGTTGATGCTGGCGCCTGCGCCCATGCCGAACGTCACATCGGCCAGCGGAATGACATACTTACCGCCTCCCAGGTCCATCGCTTCGCCCATCACGCTCTTGGTACCGAGCGCCTTGTCCATGCCTTCGAACATCTGCTGCATCGAGCTTCCGAATTTCGTATTGTCTGCCATAATGATCTCCTTAAGTCCGGGCCGCTCATGCAGCCTTTTGTTCCTGATCCGCCGCTTCGGCGGTCTCTTTCGCGGTTTCTTCGCCGGTTGTTTCGTCTTTGTCCTTGTGCGTCAGTTTTTTGATCCACTGCCGCAGGTTCTTATTGAGAAGCAG
>JAFSWV010000020.1 GCA_017444325.1 bacterium
ATCGAAATTTCGCTGGATCAAAACGGCGGCGTCTGGGGCAAGCCCAACAAGGTCTTCGTCAAAGTTCCGTACTACGCCCTGAACGCAAAAGCTAAAGTGGACGGGAAAGAGGCCGAGATCGTTGACGGCCAGGTGGAAGTTCCCTTGGACGTCAAGGAAGTGGAACTTACTTTCGACCGCCCGGAAGGTCCTTACCAGACTTACGAGAGCACGGTTGACTGGTACGTTAAGGAATATGCCAAGCGTTTCGCCGCCTGGAGATCCGAGCATCCCATGGATGAACTCTGGGAATGCTTCCCGGAGAAGGCACTTGAGCGCTCCGTCAAGCGCCAGCAGAGGAACAACGTCATGAAGGAAAAGGAAGGGCTCATGACCTTCCAGCCCGTCACCGCCTCCTCCGTCGCCAACAACAGCGACGCCAAGACCATCAACGACGGCGTGACCGATCCCAACCAGGGCAGAGCCTGGCGCCCGGCGCCCGACGTTCAGGAGTCTAGCTTCGAATGCGAACTGAAAAAGCCCGCCATGGCTAGCTGTATCAGGATCTACGGCCGCGGCCTCGACAAACCTAATGTAAAAGTCTTCGTGACGAACGAGGACGACGTGGAAACGCTGGTGGGAGACCCTGAAAAACCGGGCGTTCCCACGAGACCTGACCTCTTCGTCTGCCTATTTGCGGACACGATGGTCAAGAAAGTCAAAGTCGTCTTCGAGGGAACGGGCTTCGCCGTTTCGGAATGCCAGCTCCTTACTTCCGATGACATCTGGCAAAGAGGCGGCCTGAGAGGGGACAAGAAAGCCGGCAACCTGGCCTACGGCCGCCCGGTCTTCACGTCTCCGCATGAAAGGGGATACGTCGGCACCTTCCTAGTGGACGGCGAAACGTCGAGCGAACCGAACTACTGGAGCGGCGCTCCGCCTCATCCGCAGTGGGCTATTATTGACCTTGGCAAAGTTGAGGACATCTCCAAGATCAAAACCTTCCTCTACACCCACGACCATCGCCATTACGGCTACTGCTGCAGGATATCAGCGGATCTTTCCTCCTGGAAGGAAGTGGTGAAAAGGGACGACATCTGCTCCAATTACTGCAAGGAAGGGGACGAAGGAACGTTCCCGCAGGAAAAGGCCCGCTACGTCATGCTCGTAATTGAAAAGAATACTGTGAATCCCGGCGGCCACGCCGCAGAGGTAGAAATCTATTGAGAATCTTATTTAAAGGCCCTCCTGCGGGAGGGCCTTTTTTTATGTAAAAATGTGAAAAAATGCTTGTTTGCATTTCCACTTTTTGATATAATAACTTCTAATTTTATTTATATGTAACATTCCCGTTAACGGACACAAAATGAGATCAGCTTCAATACTTGCCGCACTTTCCCTGGCCATTGCCTCTCTGGTTCTGGCACAAACCAATCCGATGGTCTCGCCCGAGATCGATCTTGAGAAACCTTTCTGCTATTACAGCCGGCCCACCGACCAGCTGGGCACGATGGACGCCCCCAAGGGCTTCATGGTCACGGCGGAAGGATACCTTTACAACAGGGCGGCGGAACTGATGTTCATGTACGGACCGAAGCTCGATCTTGTCCAGAACCGCAACCGCTATCTGGAAGACAACATCTACCCGATCGTCAACTACACGATGGAAAAGACGGGGATAAGATACTCCTTCAAGATGTTCGCCTTCAACTTAGAGCGCGGAGTGCCGAGAAGCCCCCTGTACGCCTTCACCAAAGTGACGATGGAAAACATTTCCAACAACGACGGCGTAGCTTTCCTCGCTTCAGGCTTGCGTCACAAGGGCCTGACGCCGCGCATAGAGGCGAGCAGGAATTATGCTTTCCAGCGCGAATCTACTTACGAACTTAGGGGCGACGCCGTTTTGCGCAACGACGAGATCCTGGCCGTTTTACCTCAGGACGCTTCCAGGAAGATCTCCGCCACCATCGACCATCCCTACGAGGGAACGTTCAAAGGCTCGCAGTACGCCGTGACGGAAACGACGCCTGTCTGCATCGCCGATTATTCCATCGACCTTAAGCCTGGCGAGAGCAAAAGCCTCGTCTTTCTGATGCCCAACGCTCCCACGAACTGGGCGGCGGTCGGCACCATGCTGAACCTCATGAAGGATCCGGAAGCTTTCGACAGGAAGCTAGCGGAAGTCAAGGAAGACTGGGATAAGCTCTTGTTGAGAGCCGTGGATCTCAAGATCCCGGAGGAAAAAGTCCAGGCCACTTTCTGGACCAGCCTCATCAACATGGCCATAGCCCGTGACGACGAAGGCAACGGCTACTATTCCCAGGGCGTCAACGAAATGCAGTACACCGGCTTCTTCCCCAGGGACTCCATGTATTTCAGCTGGTCCTGGCTCTTCGCGGGCTTCCCCGAGGAAGGCAAGAAGGTCGCCACTTACTACGAGAAGACTCAGCACGACGACGGCCGCTTCTTCAACGACCAGGAAAACATCGGGCCCTACGCCATACTCATGTGGTACTACAAGACGAAAGACAGGGAATACCTCGACAGGATGTGGCCCAGGCTCGTCAAGAACTTCAACTACGTCACAAACGTCATCGCCAACGATCCCCTGAAGCTGATGCCGGCCATGGGTCCCTACGACAACGAGGGCATCACCGGCCACTACACGGCGCACAATTTCTATAACGCCAAAGCCTTTGAGATGATGGCCTCTTGCGCCAAAGAGCGCGGCGAGGAAGAGGAGTCCAAGAAGTACCGCGCCTACGCCGACAGTTTCATTTCCAACATGATGTACCACGTCAACGTCGCCATCGCCACCAACGGCTTCATTCCGCCCGGCATCGACACCGGAAAGAGCGGCGCGCACTGGGGCAACATGGAAGCGAGTTACCCGACTTTCGTGATGGGAAGCCACGACGAGCGCGTCAAGAAGACCATCGACTACATCAGGAACGTGGACTGGAGCGACGAAGGGCTTATTATGTTCAACGCCCTGGGCTGCAACTCGCTGCACCACTACAACACTATGAAGGCAAGTATGGCGGACCTCTACATGGGCCGCGACGAAAACGTCATCAAGGACCTTTACGGGGTCTTGCTGCACACTTCCTCCACGCATGCTTTCTTCGAGTTCTGCTTGGACCCCTGGAACAACCGCGACTTCGGCGGCAACTTCTCGCCCCACGGATGGGGGCATGTGAAGTACGTTTCTTTGATCCGCAACATGCTGGTCAGGGAAGACGAAGTCAGCAATCTCTACCTCTTGTCCGCCGTGGCGCCCGCTTGGACGCTGCCCGGGAAAGAGATCGTGGCCAGGCGCTTCGACACGCAGTTCGGCAACGTCGATCTGGTTGCGAAGGGAACGCCCGAAGGCTTGAAAGTGGATATCAAGCTTGACCAGGAGGGCGGCGTCTGGGGCAAGCCCGCGAAAGTTTTCATCAAGGTCCCGTATTACGCTCTTAGAGCGAGTGTGACCGTGGACGGAAGGCCGGCTTCTATAGGACCCAACAATTACGTTGAGATCCCGCTTTCGACCCGCGAAGTCATCATGGATTTCAAGCGCTCACCCAAGCCGGTCGAGACTTACAATACGACCGTCAAGTGGTTCATCAGGGAATACGCCAAGCATTTCGACAAGTGGAGAAAGGAAAACGCCTTCACGCCGCTCTGGGAATGCTTCCCGGAAAAGAGCCTGCAGACTTTCGACGAGCGTCAGATCAGGGACCAGCAGCTGAAGAGCCAGGAAGGCTTGATGACCTTCCTGCCGATCCTTGCTTCCTCTACGGACAACAACTGCGACTACAAAGCTCTGAACGACGGCATCGCCAACGACAATACGCCGAAGTTCTGGCGCCCCGCTTCCGACGACAAGGAGCCCTGGTTCGAATGCAACCTCGACGAGCCTACCCAGGCTTACTGCGTGAAGCTCTTCGGCAACAACATCGCGGAAGCCAAGGCCAAGATCTACGTGACGAAGGCGGACGGCGAGGAAATGCTGGTCGGCGATTCCGCCGCTCCGGAACTGCCCATACACGGAAAGCTTTTCGTCTGCACTTTCAAGCAGACGCAGATAAAGAAAGTGAGAGTCGCTTTCGAAGGCAGAGTGAACCGCATCTACGAATGCACGCTGCTGACTGAAAGAGACTGCTGGCACCAGGGCATCCCGAGGCTGCCTGGCAAAGTCGGCAACCTTGCTTACAACTGCCCGGTCTTCACCTCGCCTTCGGAAAACCCGACGGAATCCCAGCTGGTGGACGGCGAAACGGACTGCTCCGTCTCGATGTGGAGCGGCGCGGCGCCGCATCCGCAGTGGGCCATCATCGACCTCGGCGAAGAGATGGAGTTCTCGAGACTGCACGCTTATTTCTTCCACGACGGCCAGCGCCGCTACAGCTACCGCTACCTGGTTTCGCCGGATCTGCACTCCTGGACGGAGATCGGCGGCAAGGACGACTGCCTCGCCGTCAAGGAAGGCGACGAAATTACCGTGGAGCCCGTCAAAGCCCGCTATGTCATGATCAGGATCGACAAGAACACCGACAACCCGGCCGGGCATGTGGCTGAAGTCGAGATCTATGCAAAATAGGGGAGCTAAGCCTTGACTTTATTCCTGTCAAACCTTATAATGAAAGTGATAATCATTCCTATTTTATTATGAGCAGACAGAAAGAAGTCATACTTGGAGTTTTGCGCGCCCAGAGGTTCCATCCCACCGCTGACGAGATACTCTTGAGAGCCAGGCAGAGGATGCCGGCTCTGGCTTTGGGCACGGTGTATCGCAACCTCAAGGCCCTTTGCGACGAGAAAAAGGTCCGCAGGATACCGATGGAGGACGCTCCCGACCGCTACGATGGCTTTGTGGAGCCCCACGACCACCTTGTTTGCACGGTTTGCGGCAAGGTCTATGATGTACCGCCCCTGCAGAGCAAAGAGGCCTTAGAGGCGAAACTGGCGACGCACGTGGACGGTTACGAATTGAAAGTTTATTTCACCTGCCCGAAGTGCCAGGCAAAAAATTGAGGAATTTATGCCCCTAGACCCCCTTGCCAAGATCACCTACGGTCTCTTCGTGGCCGCGACGAAGGATAAATCTGGCCGCGACGTCGGCTGCATCGTCAACACCGCCTGCCAGGTTACCGTCACGCCGACTATGGTCTCGCTCACGGTAAACAAAATGAACTACACAGCCGGCTCGATAGAAACCAGCGGCGTCTTCACCATAAGCATGCTTGACACGAGCGCCGATTTCGACTTGATCAAGAATTTCGGCTTCCAGAGCAGCAAAGACGTTGACAAGTTCCAGGGCTTGGAAACGGCGAGGGCCAAGAACGGCGTCGTTTATCTGACGAAGAACGTTTGCGCTTACCTTAGCTGCAGGCTGAAACAAGTCATTGACCTCGGAACGCACTTAATGTTCATCGGCCTGGTCGAAGAGAGCGGAAATCTGTCGGAAACTGAGCCTTTGAGCTACGCATATTACCATGCCAACATCAAACCGAAACCCGAGAAGCCAAAAGGCGGGAAGAAAGTCTGGCGCTGCAAGATCTGCGGCTACATCTACGACGGCGAAAATCTGCCTCCCGACTTCATCTGTCCGCTGTGCAAGCACGGCGCCGCGGATTTCGAACTTGTGGAAGTCTAAGATATTTACCTACTACCTAAAACCAAAAAGGAGCAACTATGAATCTGAAAGGCACCAAAACTGAAGCCAACCTTCAGACTGCTTTCGCGGGCGAATCCCAGGCCCGCAACAAGTACACCTATTTCGCCTCCAAAGCGAAAAAGGACGGCTATGAACAGATCGCCAAGATCTTCCTGGAAACCGCTGAGAATGAAAAAGAGCACGCCAAGCTTTGGTTCAAGCTTTTGAACGGCGGCATCGGCACCACGGAAGAGAATCTTCTGGCCGCCGCGGAAGGCGAGAATTTTGAATGGACCGACATGTACGCCACTTTCGCCAAGGAAGCGAGGGAAGAGGGCTTCGAAGCCATCGCCAAGCTCTTCGAGGGCGTCGCGGCCATCGAAAAGGCTCATGAAGAACGCTATCGCAAGCTTCTGGCCAACGTCAAGGGCGGCTTAGTCTTCTCCAAAGACGGCGACATGGTCTGGGAATGCGCCAATTGCGGTCACCTGCATTTCGGCAAACAGGCCCCGGAAGTCTGCCCGGTCTGCGCCCATCCTCAGTCCTACTTCAAGCTCAGAGCGGAAAATTATTGATCCCCAAAACAGCTTGAAACGAAATAAAGCCCGCCCAGCGCGGGCTTTATTTTTTTATAAAAAAAGAGAC
>JAFSWV010000182.1 GCA_017444325.1 bacterium
CTCTTCCTTGCGCTTGAAATAAACGTAGAAAGTTCCCTTGGCCACGCCGCAGGCTTTCGTGATGTCCTCGACGGAAACGTTCTGAAAACCGCGCTCCTCTATGAGCCGGCAGCCCGTCTCATAGATCTTTTTGCGCGTCTCCTGCGCCTCAAGCTGTCTTTTGTTCATGGCAATTCCTCATTTTTAAAGAGAACGCCGCCATTTTAGCACATAGTTGACCGAAAGTCAATGACCGCAAGTCAGTGGCAGGGCAAAAAAACGCCCGCGGAGGGCGGGCGTTCTTGTTTGCGCTTGCTTTAAGCTCGCTTATTTTTTCTTGGTCATCTTCAGCAGAAGGCTCTTGCCGCTCTTTTCCGTCACGGTCACGTTGATGTCCTTGCGATAAATGTCCCCTCTTATCCTGGACGAGAAGGGAATGGCGTAGGTGCCGGGTTCCAGGCGGTTGTAAAGGTCCGTGTAATAGGAGTATTTGATCTTCAGCGTGGTTTGATTCTTTTTCTGGTTGACGCTGAGAACGGAGTCGACAACATTCTGGCCTTTTATAAGGTCGCCTAATTTCACTTTGTTTTTCGACGCCTTTAAGGATACTCCGCCGCTTATGAAGACCGTATCCAAAAGGACAAGGCTCGAAGGAAGCTCGACGATCTCTTCGGGTTTCTCGATGGCGAAGGGGAAAACAAGCGTGGCGTTTATCGCAGTCATGCGGGACGCGCGCACTTTGCTTTCTTTAATAAGATCAACCTTCGCTTTGAAGGCTTTCAAATCGAAGGTGTTTTTCTTATCGTCAGCCATGATGTTGACTTTAAGGTCCTGGGTGACTTTATTCAGAGAAAAAGCCGTCGAGCCGTCGTCAGGGTGGACAGAAAGCGCGTAGACGCCGTCGTGATCAGCGACATGCCCGAAGCACCAGCTTTCGGCCAGCATCGGATTGCTGATAACAGGGTCCTGGCCTTTTTTTATGATGTCCTTAGTGAAATCGCAGGCCCTTTCATAAACCTCCCGGAAGGATACCAGCCCGTCTTTGTCAGTGTCGGCGGCGCAGGCGGCGCAAAAGGAAAGGAGCCCTTTGGTGAAAGCGCTGTTCTCGCCTATGTCTTGCGACGCCTGATTCTTTCTGGCGGCGCACAGAAAGACGCAGTCGCTGACTTTGAGATCGGCTCCCGGAGGGGCGTTTTGAACTTTTATCTCGGAAAGTTTTGATTGGAAAGCGTCGGCAAAACCCTGGGCATAGCCGTCTTCCTCAAACATGCCGCCGGAATGGCAGGCGTCAATTATGATGACGACTTTCACGCCGTCCCTGAAAAGCGATATGTCGTACGCCAGATCCTCGGCGGTGTAGTCGGCGTTGTAAGTGCAGACGCTATAAACGGGATCGTCCGAACCGTGGGAGGAATGGTAATAGAGGAAAGAGTCGCCCTCCACCAGCTTTTCCGCGCATTCATGGATGATCTCCCTTATGTTATCTTTCATTCCCTGCTCGTCCAGCAAGGTTTGGAATTTATTGTACACTCCGCCTTTCTTCAAGGCTGCCGCCATCATCTTGGCATCGTTTACGGCTCCCTTCAGCGGTTTGGATCGCGTATATGAAGTGTCATATTTGTTCAATCCCACCGTCAGGCAGCAGTTGGTGTGGCCCTCTCGTTCGCACGTCCCTTCCAGCGTTACCCGGTTCGGCAGGACGCCCTCAGGCAGAGGAAGCTCGGTAAAGAAATTAGAGCCTTCCACGACCTGGGCCGTGAAGTTGGTTATGACCTCGCCGCTTACGGTGTAGGTCACTTCGACGCTTTTTTCCTCAGCGGCAAGACAAAGCGCGCAGAATACTGCGGCCGCGAATATGAGAGATCTTTTCATTTTGGGATAACTCCTCGTTTGTAATAGCAAATCTTATTATTTGCCATTCTACCAAAAAAACCGCCCCATCCCAACTCTCAATGGCTTGAAGACCTGACTCCGTTTTTCAAATTATAATAAATCGTCTGGTCATCTTATACGCGAAACAACTTGTTTCGCGTATAAGATGACATTCAGATCAAAAAGTTGTTAGTCTCTTTTGTTATTGCTCGAATTTTTTCGGAAGTATCGGGGAAAGAGGCTTCCAGGACACAAAGGGCAGCGCGTGCCGTCTGTTTCTGCCGAATTCGGAGAAATGCATTACGTCCGCGATATCGAATTCTCCCGGGAACTCCTGCCAGCCGTAATGAAGATAGTCATATTCCGGTATTATGCCTATCCAGTCTAGACCGAGAATCCTGTTGCGAACGCTCTTAGGGTCCGATATCCAAATTGGCAGCCCGGCCTTCTTGATTGCCAGGAACATCTTCACAGTCTCAACGATTCGTCCGATATGATGTCCGCGCAGCCCGACTTTAACCGTGAGCGAAGGCTTACTTTTAGACTTCTTGTCAACCAAAAACCAGTCGTGATCGTTCGGCCTGCAAACGTAAAGGTCGATATGGGTCGAGTTCCCGCCGCGCTTGATTTCCCAAGGATGGTCGCCGCCATGCCTTTCGCAAGGTATCTTCCCGTCAAGCCAATCCAGGAATTGCTTGGGAGAATCAGGATCAATGTCCAAAAGCGCCCCGTACCGCCCGTCTGAATACTCATCATACATCTCTCTTGCGGAAAGAGATTTGTTGAGATGATCTCTCTTCTCCTCGGAGGCGATATAGGCGATGCGGCAGTATTCGAAAAATTTGTTGGCGGTCATGTCTTCACAAAAGGCATTCTCATTATTATCGAAATAACCCGAATCGAAGATATCGGAGAATTCCTTGGATTTCGCTTTCCCAAGAGCCTTGCCTATCGACAATCCAGGCACATAGCGTTCAGCTACGCTGCGAGGGATGATGCCCATACGGTAATCCGGCGGATATTCCAAGGCGATCCGCCGGTTGGCGGCGGCCGGATCCTTTTCCACGACATTAAGCCAGTCCAGAACGTCATCAGCTGATTCAAGCATTGAACGATAATTGATCAGCACATGCGAAAAGTCAAAATCGAACTTGTCTTCCCCCAAATAGACCCCGACCTGCAGTCCGTTGGAAAATCCGAAACTTGTAATGTTCTTATACCGGCAAGCGTAACATCTGCCCCAGCGTACTTTCCCGCTTCTCACCGGATAGACTATTTCCCATTTCGGATCACTCCCGTAAAGACCGTTCCAAAAGGTATCGAGGAGTTTTGCCAACTTTAGGAATTTTTTCCTTTGGGCGTCAAGTAATTCTTGATGAGTCATTTTGTTTCTTCCTGTTTTTTGATTATTAATGGCACAATTTTAATACCTAATCTTCCAATTTGAGGAAGCAGTTAAACAAATTTTGCAATTTGCCATGCGGCAAAAATAAAATAATTGAAACTTAGTCTTTGACAACGAACGAATTAATATTGTGCAAGAGAAGAGTAAATAAATATCAGATAAATCAATGATTTTTATTATTCCCTTGTTTTGTTACTAATGCAAGTAATTTCTCTTTTTCAAATTTCCGTTTTTCTGCAATAACAATTCGTTTTAATGCCGCTTTTGATGGTAGTACGCTAGTATATTGTTTTACAAAAATACGATTCTTCTCCGAATCAGGGGTGAACATTTCTATAAGGGCCTGATCTACGTTCTCAGACGTTAGCAAAATCCCAATTGTCGAATTTTCGTCAGGTAATTTGACACGTCTGTCGAAATAGTTGATGTAAGTTTGCATTTGCCCAAGTTCATTGTGTCCAATCTTTTTCAGTTTGAGATCTATAATGAAAAACGATCTTGTGAAACGATTGTAAAAAGCAAGGTCGGCATAATAACTATGATTGCCAATTACACATCTAACCTGTCTGCCGTAGAAAGTAAAACCTTTCCCCATCTCTAGCATGAAATCCTGAAGGTGAACAATTATGCGTGCTTCTAGTTCGCTCTCGTCATATCTATCGGGGATTCCAAGAAATTCCGTCACGACAGGATCTTTCAGCGCTTCGCCTGCCACTTCCGTATCAGGGGCCGGACGGTTCATCAGCGAACGAACCTTTTCTTTATCCTTTGAAACCTCCATGCGCTCAAAAGTAGATGCACGATACATGCGTTCCAATTGTCTGAACGACCAATTACCCTGTGTTGCCTCATGTTCGTAGAATGCACGTTCAACAGGATCGGCAATACGTATCAATAAAAGATAATGCGACCAACTAAGAGTAAATGTGGGGCAAGCATCAAATTTACGCAACGGTGTTGCGTAAATCTTCTGGTTTGAATAAACGAAATAGAATTCTCGCATCCTCTGTAGATTATCGACACTCCATCCACGTCCAAAACGACTTGTCAATCGAGAGGACAAATCAATCAATACCTGTTTCCCGTAATCTGCGCGACGTTTTCCGCTTTGTTCATCTTCGACAATCTGTCTACCGATCTCGTAATTGGTATAAACTTGCGCAATGTTGGCGACGGTCGCCACCTTTTGCCTAGCTTCCTCAACGATACCTACTACACGCAAAAAAAGACTCGGTTTTCGCGCACGCAAAATTGTTTTCTTTCCTGCACTTTTCATCCGATGACCTCCTTTTGGACGGATCTTAATTACTTTTTTTATTTTATCATAACGTTTTACTTCCTTTCAAATTGTTCTACAAATTTTAATAGCACATGCTTTAATTTTGATAAGTTTGAATCAAAAAGACAATTCTTTGATTGGTCAGCTGTTCGAGCAGTGATAAAGAGCGCAAGCAATAAAAAGCGGACTTTGCTAAAATAGAACAAAAGTTTGATAATAACCGCAACCACGGTAAACTTATGCGCATCAAAAATTTTATGTTGATCCTGGCGCTGATCCTCTGCGCCGGTATGGCTTACGCCAAGGGCGGCGGGAAGCTTATTATGCAGGTCAACTCCGATGATTGGTTCCCGATCGAGGGCTGCGTATTCTCCGTTTACGCCTCTGACGGCGACAAGCCTGTCTGCTTTTTACGGACAGATGGTGACGGCAAGGCCACAAGCAAAAAGCTGCCGAACGGAAGTTACGTCGTATACAACGCACTAATGACCATGGGATTCAACAACCTCGGTTACTCCAGCTTTACCATCGACGACGCTGACGTTAACTATCAACTCACGGCGAAAGCATCTGCGGATTACGTGTTGGCTGACAAGCCGGATCCCAGTGTGGTCAAGGCAACCATTTCCGGGACGTTGCCGAAGGACGTGCTGGCATACGTTACCGCTTTCCCCCATGTCGCCGTCGTTGACCATTATATCGACGGCTCGTTTTTCACTTATTCCTACCCTCTTGTTTGCGCCAAAAACGGGAAAAGCGCCAATGCCAGCAAAGCCTATAAAAAATGGTCCGGCTTAAAAGCGAAACTCGTGCCCTCAGGAATGCTTAGCTTTTCCTTTCCTGCCGAAGACTGCAAAGAAATGTTTGCTTTCGGTTTTTATATCGACAACGAGCTGTACGAATACAGGCCGGACGATTTCAAGGCCAGCTGCAGCGGCAAGATCGCGATCCAGGATCGGGACACCAAATACAGACTGGGAACCAACGGAGCGTTCTGGCTCGAGACCTTCTGGCAATCTCAGAATTTTCTCTTCGGCGGACAATCCATAGACCTTGGCGACAAGTGGAGCGGTACGGCGTCAGGCACATGGGACGGGATAGAAAGCAAGGTCGCCGTCAGCGTCAGCAAAAAGACCGGCAAGTTCAAGGTCGCCATCACCTCCTGGGACGCGGTGGGAGTCAACATTCGTTACGGCACCATGCCGAGTGAATAATCATGCGGCTCAAAAACCGTTTGGTTATCCTTGCTTTGATATTTGCCGCCCTAAGCTCGCACGCCAAGGGCGGCGGTAAGGTATACGTCGTCACCGATCTTGAAGAAAAATGGTTCCACGCGGAAGGCTTCACCTTCGGCGTTTTCGAGGAAGGAAGCGACGAACCTCTCTGCTCCATGGTGACCGACAAAAGAGGCGTCGCCAAAAGCCCGAAACTGCCGCCGGGAAACTACGTCGTGAAGAACACGGTGGCGACCATGGGATACCGCCTCTCGGATGACGAACCTGTTACCATAGAAAAAGGCAACGTCGCCATCTATGTCGACGTGTTGAAAAACTCATTGAATGACAAGACCAACGAATACTTCTCGGTTGGTCCTAACAAGGGGGATGTAACCCTGACTTATTCCGCGAAAATATCGCAAAAAGGCTTGGCGGTCATTGAGAGTTCCCGCCTGCTGGGCTTCTGCTGCGTGCACGAACGCGAATGGGACGATTCCTTCACGCCGGACTTTTCCATGGTCTATTCGCCTTCCTTCAAGAAATACACCGCCCGCGCCCCGAAAGATTTCCTTAAACATCGTATGAAGTCATATCTTGTTGGAAACGACCTCAGCCTTTCCTTAATCGGCATGATCGATTATTTCAGGCTTTATTCCATAGACAAGAACGAGGACAAGGGCTATTATCTCGGCCACAAAAATGGGAAGGCCGCCCTTTCGGGAAGCATGGCTTTGAGCGACAAGGAGTGCGAGTTTTTGAAAAACGGAAGATGGTCCCTGAAATCCTTCTGGGAATATTCGTATTTTTACGGCGGCGCCACCTTCATCCTGGAAGAATCGGGAAACAATTGGGTCTTTACCGAAGATTTTTCCGGGGAAAACGGCTTCGGCTGCGCGACGAACATCAAAATAAACCGGAAAAGCGGAAAAATAAAAGCCGTGATCACTTCCAAGAACGCCCTGGGCGTGAACATCCGCCACTTCCCCGCCACGCGTTGAATTGTTAGACGCCGCGGTGCTTCCCGAACTTTATTTTCGAGGAAAGGAAAGACATTATGATGATGCCGCCGGCTATGGCGGCGGCGACTTTCAGCGCCATGAAGCCCGTTTCGGCGGCGGGATGAAGTTTGTCTTTCACCATGAAATAAGCCGTCCAGAAAATGTCGCCTCCGGGGACCAGCGGGATCAGTCCGCAGGTCAGGAAAACAGTAGCCGGAGTTTTCCTTAAATGCGCCAGCGCCCAGCTGACTATTGCGACCGTCACGGCTCCGCAGAAAGCAGCTTCCGCTGTGGGCAGGAAATTGCCGGCCAGAAGGAAAGCGCCCCAACCGAGCATGCCGGTCAAGCCGCAGTCAAGGTAATTCTTCCTGGGAGTGCCGAACTGCACCGAGAAAGCCGTCGTGGCGACAAAGGCTGCCAGAAGCGTCCAGTACCACTCGTTCGCTATGCGCTCGGCGTAAGGGGAACCGGAAAAGGAGACGTTCTTCAGGACCAAAGTGTCGAATGACAAGGCCAGCGAAATGCCGAGTGCGATACAAACTATGGCGAAAAAGGCGTCGAACAGCCTGGTGGCGCCGGAAATGTAATCCTCGTTGCCGAGATCCATCATGCCGTTCGTGAAGAAGACTCCCGGCACGAGCGTGATGATCGTTCCGATAAAGAGATTCGGCAGATGCAGCTTTACAGGGCTGATATGGAAAAGCACGAGACATACCAAGCCGCCGATGAGCCCGCCCAAAAGATTGGAGATCATGCGGGGGAAACGGGAAGAGGCGAAGACCACGAACAGACCGAGGAAAAGACCGGAGATGAAAGTGGCCGTGGCGTCGGAAAGACTTCCGCCGAACAGAAACGAAACTGAAAAAACGCCAATCGTAACGGACAGCAGGATCTCCCACCAGGGTTTCCATTTTATTTGCTTTATCTCATTTAATCTGCGTTCCAGATCGTCAAGGCTGAGCTTTCCTTCGGCGCATTCCCTGCTCAGCTGGTTTACGGCCACCACCATTTCCGTTCTGGGGCCTTTTATAGGAACATTCCTGACGTTCGCGTGATCATGACCGGAAGCGATTATGCCGTTGCCAAGAACGATGAAGCTTTTCTCCTCAACGCCGAAACTGGAGGCGATCCTGTCCATCGTCTCGCCGACGCGCTTGATTTCCGCGCCGTTCTCCAAAAGGATCTGCCCGGCTTCCACCGCCAGATCCAGAGCTTTCTTTTTCTCGTTTTCGGTCAATTCGGTCATGCTCATATCTTATCAAAAAGAAAAGGCGCCTTGAGTATTCCCCCAAAGCGCCTTCAAAATTGAACTGGCAGCGTCCTACTCTCCCAAAGTCTATTCTTAAGTACCATCGGCGCTACAGAGCTTAACTGCTGTGTTCGGAATGGGAACAGGTGTACCCTCTGCGCTATAACTGCCAGTAAAAATATCGGAAAGGAAGGTTCTTTAAGAAGTGAGGCTTGAGAAAAATATATAAATCAAGCCAATCGTGCCTTTAGTACAGGTTAGCTGAAACCATTGCTGGTCTTACACACCCTGCCTATCAACGTGGTAGTCTACCACGAGCCTGATGGGGAAATCTAATCTTGGAGGGGGCTTGGCACTTAGATGCTTTCAGTGCTTATCCCGTCCCGACATGGCTACCCGGCGCATACCCTTGGAAGGATAACCGGAACACCAGCGGTCGGTCCATTCAGGTCCTCTCGTACTATAAACAGCTCTCCTCAGATTTCCTACGCCCACAGCAGATAGGGACCAAACTGTCTCACGACGTTTTGAACC